>NZ_AWXA01000059.1:0-34817 GCF_000478965.1 Megasphaera vaginalis (ex Srinivasan et al. 2021) | reverse complement strand
ATAAGCTCTGATTAATTTCTTTCCAGAAGCAGAAGCAAATTCCCTATCGCAATGGCCGCCCACATGAGCAAACATTCGAGAATCGCCGGAGCCGCGAAAACGCCGAGATTGTTTTTACCGGCAGCCATAAAACCGTAAAAGAATGTCCCCAGCGACGTGTATGGACTAAAAAAAAGAGACTGCAGGAAAAACCAGATACCGACCATAAGAACGACGCGAAGGAGCCGGAGCAGACGATTACGCAGTAAGGGAACACGCGTCTTAGCAGGATAGAAATAAAAGGCGAATACGGCGACAATGACAATGGTCAAAAGCAGCATGCCGCCGAGAAAGAACGCCGTCATACCCAGCACGCCGTCCCCGGTGAGCAAGGTCTCATCCAGTCTCGGAAAAAGCACCATCCCCCACAAAGCGCAGGGAAGAGGCACGGCATAGAGAACGGGGTCAAGAAATTCGGAATACCAGGCCGTACGCCGTCTTGCCGACCAGCAGGCAAAGGCGTCCGCCAGCAGCTGCTGCCCTGCCGTAACGGCAAGCATCCAACAACTGTACAGCAACGTGCGGTAATAATAAGATGACCAAAGACCGTTGCCCTGCAATCCTCCCAATAGCCCCGTACCGACGGCCAGGGCAACGATACCGCCATACAACAGACAAGGAATGGGCGCATAAAAAGATATTTGGCGGTGCCGCATCTGCCGCCGCCGCAAGACACAGGGCAAAATCAGCGAAGACACCGCCAGGAGTACGGGAGAAAGGAAGACGAAGAAATGTCGATCAGATGCAAAGGCGCCGAACGGAAGCGGCAAGATCCACAACCAGAGACGTATTATTTTCTCCCCTTCCCTTTTCATCATTTCCGCCATCGTTGGTCCTCCTGTCCGAAGCGGCTGAGGCCATAGGCTCCGACTAACAGCAAGGCTACGCCGAAATACATGACAACGATAAAAACCAGATCACGGGCCACTGTCGGCCAATCCCAAAAAGCCAACTGCTGCCATACGGTACTGCAAGACAAGGTGAAGCCGGTGAAAAAGCCGCCGAACAAAAGCCATAAGGCGACATACCACCGGCGTTTTATGCGTCGTGAAGAGAACCCGAAGCGCGCCTCTTCCGTCCCTAAGTAAGCTGTCGGCACAGCCAGCGACAGACAACAAAAAGAGACCAAGGCAACGACGGCACTGGATCCGCTGTGAATTGTATAGGACCCGATCGGGATCGGGATAATGAAAAAGCTCATGAACAACGCTTGACGAAAAATATCGCGACACCAGTTCATACGGTGTACCTCCGCTTCCTTATAATCATTAAGTATACCAAATTTCCCATATGAATGACAGCAATAAATCACGACGACACCTATCGGCAAACGCCAAAACGGTATATGATAAGAAGAAAAGCGGAAAGGTTGCGGATGATGAATAAAAAATTTTTCTTTTTCGATATTGATCATACTTTGGGACTCAATATTTCCACCGTCGTCCCCGCCGACACCCGATATTGCCTGCGCCAGTTGAAACGTCAGGGACATGTTGTCGCCTTGGCAACGGGACGGTTGCAGATAAATGCCCGTGAGTTTGCCGACACCTGCGGTATTACGTCCTTTGTTGCCGACGGCGGCAACAGCCTTACAGTCGACGGATCAATCTGCGCAATGGACGGCTTACCCTTAAATGCCTGCAAAGCTTTCTTAAGGGCGCTGGATAAACACCGTATTCCCTGGTGCGTCGTTACGGAAAATAAAGCCGTCCGTTATACGCCGTTTTCGGAATTTACCCGCCTGGGCCAGAAAAATTATTTCAAAACCATTGTCACGCCTATTGCCATCTCTTCGTTGACGTGCATTTACAAGATTATTTATGCCTGCGACAGTCCTGCCGTGCCGGAAGCAAAAACGTACCGGCTGCCGCACATGCCTTACCTGGATGGCACCTGCCTCGTCGAACCGATGGATAAAGGAAGGGGCATACGCCGCATGGCCGCACTGCTCCATGCGGCACCGGAAGACATCGTCGTTTTCGGCGACGGCCTGAATGACATCAGTATGTTCACACCGCCCTTCTTCCGCATTGCCATGGGCAACGCCAGACCACAACTGAAGGCGCTGGCCGACTACGTTACCGACGCCAACGACGCCGGCGGCATTTTCCATGCCTGTCGCAAATTCGGCTGGCTGGACCATTCGTAATCATTTCTGAAAGCCGCCATCCGTTGTCGCCGCGCCGCCTTCCATTATTTCGTTATCTGCCCGCTGCCGGTGCAATCGTGTAGAAATATTCCTTTCCTTACGGAACAGGCGGCACTCGTCTCTTTGCTGTATACGAACGGCTTCATTTCTGGTATAATAGAGAAATTCTGAAAGAGAGGTTCCCAGCATTATGGCAAAAACATTTGAAAATCTCGGCATATCCGCCGCAATCTGCCAACACTTATATACACAAGGTATCAAAACGCCGACGGCGGTCCAATTGCAATCGATTCCGGCCATCTTCCAAGGACGCGATGTCCTGGTACAGGCTCAAACCGGCACAGGCAAAACGTATGCCTTTGCCTTACCCGTTCTGCAGCAGGTCCGCAAGAATATCGCCATGGAACAGGTTCTGATCATTGCGCCGACGCGGGAACTGGCAAAGCAAATTGCCGCCGTCGCCGCTGCCGTTGCGGCAGAACTGGATCTGGATATACTGGATCTGATCGGCGGTAAGACGATCGAAAACCAACTGCAAAAGTTACAACGCCATCCGCAGGTGATCATCGGCACGCCGGGCCGTCTGCTCGACCACTGCCGCCGCAACGCCCTCGATCTCAGCGGCGTCGGCCACGTCATCGTCGACGAAGCTGACCAGATGCTTCAAGCCGGTTTTCTGGAAGAAGTAGACATGCTGATCTCCATGACGCCGAAACGACGCCAGCTGCTCTTCTTCTCGGCTACGATTCCGGACAAGATCCGCGGCTTGGCGAAAAAACATATGACCAATCCGCTCGTACTGAACATACGCGAAGGTGACACGGTTACGTTGGAAACGATTGAGCAACGAATTTATATGATCAGTGAAGAGCACAAGTTGGAACGCCTCTGCACGATGCTCACCGAATGGAATCCGTATCTGGCCATCGTATTTTGCAACACCAAAGAACGCGCTTCGATCTTGGCCGGTCAATTGATCGCCAAAGGATTCAACATCGGCGAACTGCACGGCGACCTCTCTCAGGGACGCCGCACACAGGTACTGCGGGATTTCGCCAGAGCCAGGACACAGATCCTCGTTGCCACGGATATTGCTGCCCGCGGCATCGACATTGAAGGAATCACCCATGTGTTCAATTATGACGTGCCGCGCGATGTCGATTATTACATTCACCGCATCGGCCGCACCGGCCGGGCCGGCAGTCATGGCGTATCCGTCATGTTCGCTACAGGTGCCGATGAAACCTGGGTACGCCGTATTGAACACAACATCCAATCGACGATCACGAAGTATACGGCTTCAGGCCAAATCAAAGTAAAAGCGGCGCCGCAGGCTCCGAAAAAAAAGAAAGTCTATATCGACAACCGACCGGCCAGCACCTACCAGCCGACAAAGAAAAAAGCGCACAAAACGCTTCACAAAGGGCGCGATAACAGAAGACGAAAATAAGGGAACCCATAACGAAGAGTCCGTCGCTGCAAAAGACAGCAGCGACGGACTCTTCGTTATGGTTCGCTATATGCGATTTCTCCGGCAATCAGTGTCGTCTTGACGTGAAAATCCTCTTTATCAAGAACAACCATATCGGCTTGTTTCCCTTTTTCCAGAGAACCCAGGAACTGATCGACGCCGAGGTCTCTGGCAGGCGTCAGCGAAGCCATGGCTACAGCCTCAGGAAGGGACGTCCCCATGTTGACGGCGGCGTTATAGACAACTTCATTCATCGCGGCAATACTGCCGGCCAAAGTCCCGTCTTCCAGCCGCGCCGCGCCGTCCTTGACATAAACGGTCTGTCCGCCGAGCTCCGATATACTGTCAGCAGTCAAACAAGCTCGCAGCGAATCGGTAATGAGGATCAGCTTGTCCTTGCCCTTCAGCCGATAGGCAATCTTCTGCGCCGCCGGGTGAACATGAAGGTTGTCACAGATAATTTCACAATGGGCCTTTTCGGAAACGAGCGCGGCGCCGACGATACCGGGGCGGCGTTGATGCAGCCCTGTCATGGCATTATATACATGCGTCACGTGATACATTCGCCGCCCTTCCATCACTGCCGTCACGTCTTCATACGTTGCTGCGCTGTGTCCTACGGAAACGATAATACCGGCAGCATCACAGGCTTGCAGGAATTGCTGATCCGGTAAGGTTTCCGGTGCGACGGTAATGATTTTGATCACATCCTTATAGGGATACAGCCAGGAAAAGTCGGCCGTTTCAATTGCTTCGGCCGCCTGAGCCCCTTTGTATTCGGCATTGATAAACGGTCCTTCCAAATGGGCGCCCAAGATACGCGCGCCTGTATTTTCTTTAGCCTCGCGGATGCGTATTAGCGCCTTTTCAATCTCCTCTCTGCCGGCAGTCATCGTCGTCGGCAAAAAAGAGGTAACACCGGTACGGGGAAGGAGCCGCTGCATCGTTGCCAACGCCGCAGCATCGACATCCATCACATCGGCCCCGCCGCAGCCGTGAATATGCTCGTTTATAAATCCCGGAACGACGAAGTTTCCGTCGGCATCGACGATTTCTGTACATCTGCCGAGGCGGATACCCTTCCTCGGCACAATATCCGTTATCCGGTCATCCTCATAAAGAAGTACGTAACCGGCGAGGATTTCATCCGGCAGTACTAACATTCCGTCTATAATAGCTTTCATGCTTATCACCTCATTGACTGTTTATGATTAATTATATCACAAAATCAGTTCTCTCCATAAACGGGACTATACGCAAACATGCCGCAGACAATGTCTGCGGCATGTTAACGATGATAAACAAAAGCCGTAACACGCACCGAAAATTATAAGATTTCCGCATCTTCCATCATCTTTTTCAAGAACGAGGCTACTTCCGGACTGGCATCGACCATAGGCAGCCGGAAGGGCCCTGCCGGCAAGCCGAGCATACGACAGCAGGTTTTGATCGGCGTCGGGTTGACAGTACAGAAAATCCCGGTCATGACAGCTAAATATTTTTGGTGCATAGCGGCGGCTTTGCCGATATCGCCGGCTTTATAAGCCCGAATCATTTCATTCATTTGCGGCCCGATAATATGGGAAGCCACACTGATAACCCCTGTACCGCCGACAGAGAGAATCGGCAACGTCAACGAATCGTCACCGCTGTAAACGTTGAAGTTATCAGCCGTATCTCTGGCGATAATCGTCGCCGCATCCAAATCACCGCTGGCTTCCTTGACCCCGATGATATTCGGGAAATCATGAGCCAAGCGGACAACGGTTTCCGGCAAAATCTTACCGCCCGTACGACCGGGTACGTTATAAATAATGATCGGTTTGTCCGTTGCTTTGGCAACGGCGGCAAAATGGGCATAACAACCGTCCTGATTCGGTTTGTTATAATACGGAACGATGACCAGAAGACAGTCAACACCGGTCTTTTCCGCCTCTTTGGCAAACGCAACGGTTGCCGCCGTGTCATTGGAGCCTACATTCCCCATCACCAGCACTTCATCGCCGACAGCGGCCGAAATATCGCGGAACAGTCTGAGTTTTTCCGCGACAGTCATCGTCGCGCCTTCACCTGTCGTACCGGCAATGAGAATGCCGTCAGAACCATGACGTACATAATGTTTCGCCAAATCCACGGCACCTTCATAATTGACGGACCCGTCGTCGTGGAAAGGTGTGATCATAGCAGTTATAACATTACCGAAGGTTAACATAGTATCACTCCTCTTTCTTTAAACCATGCCATGAGCAATCATATATTCCGCAATCTGCAAGGCATTCAGCGCCGCGCCCTTACGGATCTGGTCTCCCGTGACCCAGAGATTGATGGCTTTCGGATTATATAAATCCTTACGGATACGGCCGACATATACGTCATACTTTTCCGACGTATAGAGAGGCATGGGATACGCCATTTCCGCCGGATCATCCTGAACGCGGGCCCCCGGGAATGACTCAATGGCTTTGCGTACGGCCTCGATATCCAGTTCACGCTCCGTTTCAACGCGAATCGCCTCGGAATGACTGCGGAAAACGGGAACGCGTACCGTTGTAGGCGCAACGGCAATCGTGTCGTCGTGGAAAATCTTATGTGTTTCATTAACCATTTTCATTTCTTCTTTGGAATAACCGTTTTCCATAAATTTATCAATATGGGGAATAACGTTGAACGCAATGGGATAATGTTTCGGCAGACTCTTGGACGGCAAAATCCTCGCTACCATTTCTTCCCCTTTCAAATAGGCTTCCGTTTCTTCGCGAAGCTCGTCTATGCCTTCCTTGCCGGCGCCGGATACGGCCTGATAAGTACTGACAACGATATCCTTAATATGGGAAAGGTCATGAATCGGCTTCAAAGCCATGAGCATGATGATCGTCGAACAGTTCGGATTGGCAATGATGCCCTTATGCCAGGAAATGTCCTCAGGATTGACTTCCGGAACGACGAGAGGTACATCGGGATCCATGCGAAAAGCACTGGAATTATCGATGACGACGCAACCGCGCTTAACCGCTTCCGGCGCCAATTCCTTACTCACCGAACCGCCGGCGAACAAACCGATATCGACACCTTCAAAAGATTCCGGTCTGGCTTCTTCGATCGTATATTCCGTACCGCCAACGGTCATTTTCTTGCCGGCAGAACGAAACGAAGCCAACAGTTTCAATTGGCCGTATGGAAACCTGCGTTCTTCAATCAGACGGATAAATTCTTGCCCTACGGCACCAGTAGCGCCTAAAATAGCAACTGTCGGTTTCTTGTTCATCACACATTCCTCCAAAACAGAATTATAAGTAATATTCCAAACCAAAGGTCAGCCCCGGACGGGAAGAAACTTTCTTAACGGACAGAATGACACCGGGCATAAAAGACTTCCTATCGACAGAATCATGGCGAATCGTCAGATATTCACCGTACCCGCCGAAAAGTACCTCCTGGTGGGCAACATAACCGGGCAGCCGCACACTGTGAATAGGAATGCCGTCAACCTTTGCACCGCGCGCTCCCTCGAGACTTTCGCGGGTCCTATCGGGTGATTTCTCGGTTTCGGCGGCGGCAATCGCCTGCTGAATCGTATTGGCTGTCATGATTGCCGTACCGGACGGCGCATCAAGCTTATTATTGTGATGAAGCTCGATGATCTCCGCATCCGGCAAATACGGCGCGATCTCAGCGGCAACTTTCATCATCAAAACGGCGCCGATGGAAAAATTCGGCGCAATGAAGACCGACGTGCCGTTTTTGACAGCCAGAACGCCCAACTCATCGCGCTGCGCGGCCGTCAGTCCTGTCGTACCGATAACGATATTAACGTGATGTTCGATACAGACCTTCGCATTTTCAAAAACAGCGGCAGGAATCGTAAAGTCCACGACAACATCGGGCTTCAGTTCATCCAGGGCCACCCCCAGCCCTTCGCGCACGACCATGCCCAGCTTGCCGACGCCGGCAAGCTCACCGATATCTTCGCCGATATGAGTAATGCTGACGCCGCCGACAATCTCCAATTCTGTATCTTCGTGAACGGCTTTGACGACTTGGCTGCCCATACGGCCGTCAGCACCGTTTACCAGTACCTTCAACATAGCTACCGCTCCTTTGCTTTCCTCATATTAATAAATAGTATCTTTAAATGATATACCCATTAATCTCCTCCGTCAAGATAACCCGCCGCTATTCCCCGACCAGGGGATCAGCTTTTATCGCGCACTTGTGCAATGATCTGACGCGCCGCTTCAATGCCGGCTTCGTTTACATGATCACCGGCAAACATGCGGGCGATCTCCGCAGTATGTTCCGCTTCACTCAGCTCCTTTACCTGCGTTACGGTACGGCCGTTCTTTTCCGCCTTATAGAGAAAATAATGATGATCGGCAATCGCTGCCGTCTGGGGCAAATGAGTAATACAAAGTACCTGCCCGTCGCCGCGCAGTTGTCGGATATGCGCGGCGACCTGCAGTCCCGTCTGCCCGCTGATGCCGACATCAATTTCGTCAAAGATCACGGTTTTGCCGTCCTGTTTCGCATGCATCGCCGTTTTCAGGGCTAACGCGATGCGCGACACCTCTCCCCCCGACGCGATCTTGGCCAATGGCTGCACAGCTTCCCCTGCATTCGCCGAAAAATACAATTCGACAGCAGCCGCACCGATCGGAGTGATCTCCGTCATTTCTTCCACTTGAAAAGAAATGACCGCTTTCGGCATGCCAAGGCGCATCAAGGTCTTTTGCATCTGTTCGCTGAACAGCCGCGCCGCCGCCGACCGCAGCTTCTGCAACAGAGCGGCGCAACTGCGCAGTTCCTTCTCGGCCGCAGCGATGTGGCGTTCCATTTCGGCAAGACGATTTTCTGCATTTTCCAGTCTGTCCTTTTCTTCTTTGGCCTGTTTCAGGAACGCTTCTATTTCTTCAATCGTAGAACCGTATTTCCGTTTCAGCTTTTCAATTGCCGCCAAACGCGACTGCATCTTATCGAGAGCCGCCGCGTCGAAATCGAAGGAAGACGCGTAACGCATCAACCGGTCTTGCAATTCTTCAAACTCATACGCAAGACTTTCCGCCTTGTCTGCCGTTTCCGTAAAAAACTCGTCATACGCTGAAGCCTTGGCAAGACTGCGTTGTAAGTCTCCGATACCTTCTACCAAACCCTTTTGCCTGTCGCTTCCTTCCAGCAGATAAAGGGCGGAACGCAGATTTTCCGTTATATGCTCGGCATGAGCAGCTTTGCGAATCGTCTCTTCTAACGCTTCATCTTCTCCCCTTTTCAGCTGACTGTCTTCTATTTCCCTGATTTGAAAATTCAACACGCTGAGGAGACGCATCTTTTCACGATCGTTCTTGCGCAATTCGTCGGCCTCCCGCACCGCATCACGCCATTTTCGATACAAGCCGTCATACCGCCGCCGTTCCGCCTGCAACGCCGTCGTAAGAGAGTCCAGAATCCGCACGTGATAAGAGGGATCAAAAATCAGCTGATTATCGAATTGACCATGAATATCGAGCAGGTAACTGCCGATCTGCCGCACCGTCGTCAAGGGAACGAGAGTCCCGTTAATCAGCACGGAGCCGCGACCGTTGCGGTGAAATTGGCGGGAAATAATCAGTTCGCCGTCTTCGCATTCAATATGATGAACTGCCAGAAAATCGGTCAGCGCCGTATTACAGGAAGCAAAAAAGAACGCGCCTTCAACGAGAAAAGCCTCTGCCCCGTGACGGACAAAGGATGCTGAAGCGCGTTTTCCTGCCAACATACCGATGGCATCCAATAAGATCGATTTACCGGCGCCTGTTTCACCGGTAAAAATAGAGACACCTGTCGATAATGTCAGCTGCAAATCTTCGATTAAAGCAAAATTATGAATATGCAGCGACTGCAACATAGGACAATTATTCCTTCATCAACGAAACGATCAACTTCACCAGACGAGGCACCGTTTCCGGACTGTTCGTGAGAACCAGAATCGTGTCATCGCCGGCAATGGTTCCCATAACGCTTTCCCATTTGGCATGGTCAATAGCCGACGCAATCATATCGGCCGAACCGGGCAATGTATGGATAACGATTTGATTCATGCAGGATTCGACCCGGACGATGGAATCTTGAAACAGTCTGGCCATGCGATTTTTGGACATGAGCATGTTCTGTTCCGGCGAGAGGGCGTACCGATAATGGCCGTCACTCGTCGGCACCTTTATCAGCATCAGTTCTTTTATGTCGCGGGAAACGGTGGCCTGCGTAACTTCGATCCCCTCTTCCTGCAGTGCTTTGGCTAATTCCTCCTGTGTTTCAATGGGACGGGACTGGACAATTTCTTTAATTTTTGTATAACGGAATCGTTTCATGCGTATCCTCTTTTCTGTACAAGATATAGCAACGGCGGCCGATGGATCTGATTGATCGGCTGCCACAGAGAAACATCATAAGCGGCTTGTTCGACACTGCATAACAAATCATATACAGTTTGATTTTCTGCCGTACCGTCCGGTGTACCGGGGTATGTTGCTATCATAATTATCCCATTTTTCGGAACTTTATTCAAGCCTATTTTAATGGCTGCCGCTGTCGTTGCGCATTCCGTATGAATGGCATGATTCCCATTCGGTAAATAGCCTAAGTTAAAGATAATAATATCCGGCGTATCCGTCAATTCCGCCAACAACTCGTCATGCGATCCTTGCCGCAGCTGCACGCGGCTGGGTGCGATACCGTTCCTAGCGAGACGCTGCCGCGTCGCTTCAATGGCCGCCTGCTGAATGTCAAAGGCGTATATTCTGGCAGACGGCGCCGCACGATCGGCTAAAAACAGGGTATCGTAGCCGTTGCCGCAAGTCATGTCGACCAGCACGGACGCTGCGTGAATATGCGGTTCCAACAGAAGATGCATCATCGTAACGGCATTCTTCACACTAACTCCCCCTATTCGGCACTGATCAGCTTCGTAAACAGATTCTTGTAAAAATAATTTTCATTAAACCGCATAAACGTCAGTTTCTTATCGGATTTGCGAACTTCAAGGACCATCGTCTGCATAAAGTCTATATCAATTATACCATCAATAGATAAAGACACGACATTGCGGCTGTTCGTAACGGAAAAACTGATCGTGTCATTTTCATTCAATACGGTCGGCACCTTTAAGAGCAGGTGAGGACAGATCGGCGTAACCAGCAGGCACTTGACATTCGGCGCTACAATCGGTCCGCCTGCCGAAAAAGTATACCCCGTGCTGCCTGTCGGCGTGGATACGAGCAGGCCATCTCCGGGATATTGATGTACAAACCGGCCGTTAATGCTCATATCGACGCGAATCATCTTGCCGACATTGCCATGTCCGATAACGATATCATTTAAAGCCGTCGGCAGTATCTGCACCAAGCCGTCATCATAATGGAGCTCACTGTGAAGCATCGACCGTTCTTCAAGGAAGTAATGACCGTTTAAAATATCGGCGAACCGGCTTTCCAGCGATTTTCCTTCCACTTCATAAAGAAACCCGAGAGAGCCTAGGTTGACGCCGCAAATAGGAATCCCTGTGCCGGCAAAATTTTTCGCCAGCTTGAGAATGGTCCCGTCACCGCCAAGAACCATGGCGACATCGACAGTATCAAAAATTGACAGATGCGGACGCAGGTGTTCCGGCTTAATGGAAGCATAAACATGCTGCGTACTCTGCCCGACATAGGCCGGCAAATAATATTCGGCGTCATACTTTTCACAGATGCCGATCAGCTGCCGTACCAAAGCGGCGCTTTCCTTTTTGACCAAATTCGGAAAAATCCCTACACGCACAGTAATCACCTACATTTCGTGAGACATTGCGACGACGGCGGCAATGGTGTCATCGTCGAGATCATTATGCACCTGTTCGTCTTTACGACTATACAGGAGATATTCTATATTTCCGTCGGCGCCTTTGATCGGCGAGTAAGTCAGGGCCAGCGGTGATATGCCGGCCGCCGCGATCCCGCCGGCAACGCGGCGGATAACGTCGCGCTGAACGAGTTTGTCGCGAACGATGCCACCTTTTCCCACCTTTTCCCGTCCCGCTTCAAATTGGGGCTTGATCAGCGTCACCATCTCTCCGCCTGTACGCAGAAGCGGGACGACGGCATCCATGATCTTCAGAAGCGAAATGAAAGAGACGTCGATGGAAATGAAATCTGCCGGGCTGCCGATATCGGCAGGCGTCACGTTACGGATATTCGTTCGTTCCATATTGACGACACGCGCGTCTGTCCGCAGCTTCCACGCCAGTTGGCCATAACCGACGTCGACGGCGATGACTTTGGCAGCGCCGTTTTGAAGGGCGCAATCCGTAAAGCCTCCGGTCGAAGCGCCAATATCAATCATCATCACACCGTTGAGATCAATGGGAAAAACTTGCATCGCCTTTTCCAGTTTCAAGCCGCCGCGACCCACATACGGCATCCGCTTCCCTTTCACCGTAATCTCGGCAGCTACATCTATTTTGGTACCGGCCTTATCGACGCGCTGCTCCTTGACAAAGACGATACCTGCCATGACAGCCGCTTTCGCCTTTTCACGGCTTTCAAAGTAACCGCGGTTGAAGAGCAGCACGTCAAGTCGTTCTTTCTGCTGCATAAACTGGTCTCCTTTTATTGTACGCGCGTTAACAAATACGCCACCAGTTCCCGTAAAAACCAGGCCTCATCACCGAAAACGGCTAACGCCTCATCGGCATTGCGCGCTGCTTCGGCCGCCATCTGCCGCGCCTTTTCCAGAGAAAAGACCGTCACGTACGTCGCTTTATGATTCTTGACATCACTGCCGACAGGCTTACCTAAAACAGCCGCCTCACCGGTAACGTCGAGAATATCGTCGGTAATCTGAAAGGTCAGCCCCATGTTATCGGCATAACGGGACAGCGCCTTTGCGGAAGCGTCATCGGCGTCGGCCAGAATCGCCGCCATATCGATGGCGCCGCGGAAGATGATACCCGTTTTCATCTGATGAAGAAGCTGCAGTCCTTCAAGATCCACCGCCTGACCCTCTGCCGCCAGATCAAAAGCCTGACCGCCAACCATCCCGGCCGGGCCGGCTGCCGCCGCGAACAGAGCGATACAGCGGGTCAGTTTTTCCCCGTCAATGTGTCGTTGCCTGGCCATCAACTCAAAGGCAAAGGTCAAAAGCCCGTCTCCGGCGAGAATCGCCGTGCCTTCGCCGTAAACGACATGGTTCGTCGCCTTGCCGCGACGAAGGTCATCATCGTCCATTGCCGGCAGATCATCGTGAATAAGGGAATAAGAATGAATACATTCCAGTGCGCAGGCCAGATCCAAATAGGGTGTGCTGTCCTTGCCCAAGGCTTCAACGGCTGCCAGCAGCAGAATCGGACGGAGCCGCTTGCCGCCTGCCAGAAGGCTGTAATTCATCGCTTCATACAATCCCCGGAATTGAGGCACCTCGGTTTGCAGCAACGTTGCCAACCGGCCGTCAATGACGGCTTTTTTTTCCTTCAAATACGCCTTGCAGTTCATAGATCTAATGTCCCTTCTTCAACCGACTCGTCCCGTTCTTCGTCGACAGACACAACAGGCGACGCCAGATCAGCCAACGCCTCGGCCCGCTGCTTCGCATAGGTCAACGCGCTCTCACAAGTCTGCGAAAGGCTGATCGCTTTTTCAAAAAGATCGAGGGATTCTTTCAGCGTCAGGTCCGTATTTTCCAGGGACGCCACCAGTTCTTCCAATTTTTCGTAGTTGCTTTCAAAGCTTTTCAATTTATCAGTTGTTCTCGCCATGAATGATTACCTCTTTTACCTCCGTTCGAATCACGCCGTCGGCCAGACGTATGAGCAACGGTTCCTGCGCCGCCACCTGCTGTACGGAAGAAATCCGCTTCCCCGACTGTTCCAACTGTCCGTATCCCTTGCGCAGCAGCCCCGTCGGATCCAAGGCCTGCAGCGAAGCCTGCAGTCTGCCCAGATCGCCGGAAAGCTTCACCAGCTTCAGCCGAAAATATTGTTCCGCCGTCTGCAATAAGTGTCGTACAGCTGCTTCTTTCATCTGCAGTTGTTCATTATACCGTTTCGGCTGTAGCCGGGCCGTCTGCTGTGCCAGACTGCGCTGCCTCGTCTCAATTTGCCGCTGCAAAAGCCGATAAGCCCTGTCAGCCAACGCAGCCAAATCAAGCTCCATGGCGGCAACATCGGGAAACGCCATTTCGGCAGCATGCGTCGGCGTCGCTGCCCGCACATCGGCGGCATAGTCGGCCAAAGTCGTATCGGTTTCATGACCGACAGCCGAAATCAGCGGCACTTCAGACTGATAGATTACCTTGACGACCTCAGAGCTGTTAAAACACCAGAGATCTTCGAGGGATCCGCCGCCGCGGGCCAGAATGAGCAGATCCAAGGTCCTATTCTTCCCTGCAGCCGTAACGGCGGCGGCAACTTTTTCCGCCGCGCCCTGCCCCTGCACGGGGATGGGAAAAACAACCAGTTCAATATAGGGATTCCGTTCGGCCGCAATTTTCCGTATATCGTGAAGCACGGCCCCTGTCGGCGACGTAAGAACACCGACGCGCCAAGGAAAACGCGGCAGCGTTTTTTTATGCTCCGCCGCAAAATAGCCGCCGTCAGCCAACTCTTTTCTGATCCGTTCATATTCGGCCTGAAGCGTGCCAACGCCTTGTGAGAACAGACGCTCGATAAGGAAGGAAACGGTACCGCCCTTTTCATAAACATTGACGGTGCCGATAACGACGACATGATCGCCTTCACGGACCGTCTCCATGGACCGGCCGGCGCGACTGCGAAACAAAACAGCCCGCAGTGAACATTCGTCATCGCAGATATTCATATAGTAATGGCCGTTGGAAGCTCGCTTCAGTCCGATGATGTTGCCTTCCATGGCGACGCTGCGAAGACGATAGTCTTTCTGCAGATCGTCTTTAATGCGCCGCACGACATCTGTAACGGAAACATATTTATTCATCGTGCCCGCCTTCCTTCCAGGCCGCCCAAAACGCTGCGCCTGACGCATTGTCGGCACTGAATCCCGGCTCGCTCAGAATCAGTCGTATGCCGCGGTGCCGGCAATACTGCCGCAACGCTTCCTGTAAATAAGAATTGGACATGACGCCGCCTGCGGCGACTAAGGTCTGCATTCCCGCGGCAGCACTGCAATCCAACATTTTCCGCAGTCCTTGCCAAACCGTACGCAATGTCCAACTGCATATCTCCGCCACGTCAAAACCGGCCGCAATAAGCCGCTGGGCCTTCGCTTCGGGGCCGGAATAACTGACAGCGCCGTCACTGCAGAAGATACGTCCCAAAGGCAGTGTGCCTGCAGCCCGGCGACTTGCCGCCTCGACATGGAGTCCCGCCGGAAAAGGCAGTCCCAAGGCCACGCCGACGCGATCGACAAACTGACCGACACTGATGTCGCTCGTGCCGCCGATCCGTTCAATTTGGAGCCCCTCTTTATCCGGCTGCGCCCGAAGCAGCTCCGTCGTGCCGCCGGACAAGTGAAGACCGTAAAACGTCTCGGCGCCGATCACCCCCTTGCCGCGCAGAACAGCCAGCAGGTGGTTTTCCTGATGGCTGATCGTATACAGCGGGAGGCGCAGCGCGGCCGCCAACGTCCGAGCCGCACCATATCCCGCAAGAAAGGCCGGCATATAGGAATCAGCACGGCGCCGCGGTTTGTCTGTCACCGCTACGGCACGTATTTCACAACCTTCGGCCCCGGCCATCAGATTTTCTATAAGAAGCGGCAAATTACGCGTATGCTGATAAACCATATTCGCTTGAGAAAGTCCCCGTTCCCCGGCGGGGACGGCAAGCAGCTTCCGTTCATCGGCAATAACGGCAAAAGACGCGTCGACAAGAGCTGCCGACGTCGTATAGCAGCTCGTATCAATTCCGAGAAAAGCCTTCATCACTCCTGCCGCCTCACATAAGCCCCCAAAATGCCGTTGACGAAACGGGAAGACTGCACACCGCTGTATTCCTTTGCCAACCGGACGGCTTCATTCAAAATGATATTGGCGGCAATAGGCTCTTTCGGAAATTGCAACTCAGCCAGCGCCAGCCGCATGATATTTTTGTCAGCCTTATTCATTTGGCTCACGTCCCAGTCTTTGGCATAGGTACTGATGATCCGGTCCAACTCGTCCCGATGTGCGGAAACGGTGTCCAAAAGATACGCACAATATTCTGCGCTGTCGCCAGCACCGATCACATCCCGCTCGACGGCGGCCTCATCGGTTATTTCACGTTCCAGAATTTCCAGTTCCCTGTACTGGATGTCGTTTTCACCGTGAAATTCACGGGAAAACAAAAGTTCCAGCGCCCGTTGGCGCGCTTCATGTCTGCTCACACTCTTCTCCTTTTACGGTTCTCCTTCGGCTACGTTTTCCACCGTCACGGTAATTTCACCGGCCGTCGTTCCCAACATCGCCGTTACGGCCTGCTTGACGTGGCATTGAACGGCTGTCGCTAGTTTCCGCAAATGACAGCCGTACCGTGCTGTGATCCGGACGGAAACGGCTAAATCGGCGGCGCCGCCCTTGACGGAAACGCCGATCTTCTGCGGAATTACGCCGTCCGTATTGGCTGCAGCAATTTGCACGACCTTTTGCACGGCCTGACTGCGTACCGTATAAGCCGCCTGTTCGTCATTCATCTTGTCCCTCCCCGGTGCCGTCGAAGCTGATCGACTGCACCAACACATGCACAGCCGTAACGGTATACCCCGTCATTTCTTCCAGCGTATCCTTTACCGCCTGCTGCACCTGAATCGCCAAATCGGGAACCCGCATGCCGTACTTCACATCAATGCGGACGGTCAGCTCAATCTCCTGATCGCGCAGTCTTACGTCGACGCCGTACCCGTCACCCAGACGGCCTATCTTGCGCGCCGCCGTCTCGGCGAAACTCCGGTGAAGCGACACCTGCGGCGATACGGCAGCAACGGCCTTTGTCGCCAGCACGGCCACAGCACGATCCGAAATGTGAATCGTGCCGAATTCGTTTTTTTCCGTCGTTTCCATAGTCTTCTCCATTCACAAAAAGCGATGAGCATCTCATCGCTTTTCGGTACTGCTTATACGTTATGCACGGCCCATGTACTGACCGGTTCTCGTGTCTATCTGGAGCACTTCCCCTTCATTGATGAAAAGCGGAACCTTGACGACATACCCCGTTTCCAATTTGGCCGGTTTACTGCCGCCCGTCGCCGTATCGCCGCGAACACCGGGATCCGTTTCGACGACCTTGAGTTCGACCGATGCCGGCAGGTCGATGCCGATGACCTTACCTTTGAACATCATGACCGAAACGGTCATTTCTTCTTTTAA
The DNA here is from genome assembly GCF_000478965.1 of Megasphaera vaginalis (ex Srinivasan et al. 2021). Taxonomy (NCBI): domain Bacteria; kingdom Bacillati; phylum Bacillota; class Negativicutes; order Veillonellales; family Veillonellaceae; genus Megasphaera; species Megasphaera vaginalis (ex Srinivasan et al. 2021). The sequence goes on along the minus strand of NZ_AWXA01000059.1, from coordinate 17,838 downwards.
GAAATTGATCGTATCGCCGATACTGCCCTTATCCAATTCGATCTGTTCATACGTTTCGTTATCCATGAAGCAGTACATGCCTTCATTTTCATAGAGGTACTGCATCTGACGACGGTCAACGTGGCCGTCCTGTACTTTTTCGCCGGCATTCCACGTACGTTCAACGACGGCGCTCGTTTCCAGATTTTTGATTTTGGCCCGAACGAAGGCTGCGCCCTTACCCGGCTTTACATGCTGGAATTCGACAACCTGCCATACTTGACCGTCAATCTCAATCGTTACACCCGGTCTGAAATCATTACTTGTAATCATCTTTTCGTCCTCCTAAACCAATTCTATCAATTTTTTTGGGGTTTTCGTTACTATTTCACAGCCTTGAGCCGTTACGACAACGGAGTCCTCAATGCGGACGCCGTATTTACCTTCTATGTACAGCCCCGGTTCGACCGTGACTATCATATTCTCTTCCAGCGTTCCTTGTGATCGCGGGGACAAAACAGGCTGTTCATGGACTTCCAAGCCCGTCCCGTGTCCTAAGGAATGCGTAAAATAGGCGGCTACGCCGCGTTCTTCAAAATACTGCCGCACGGCAGCGTCGACGTCGCGGCAGACGGCCCCTGCCCTGACGGCAGCCACGCCGATCTCCTGAGCCGTCAAAACGGTTTCGTAAAACGCTCTCTGTTCTTCGCTGGCTCTGCCGACGACGACGGTGCGCGTCATGTCCGAATGGTAGCCGTCCCAAACGGCGCCGAAATCAAAAGTGACGAAATCGCCGTTTTCAATGACTTTAGGACTTGCCGCACCGTGCGGCAATGCCGAACGCCGGCCGGAAGCCACGATCGTCACAAACGACTTCCCTTCCGAGCCGAGCAATAACATGCGGCTTTCCAGCTCGGCAGCCAATGCCTTTTCCGTTACGCCCGCCTTGATATACGGCAAAAGCTCGGCAAACGCCTTGTCGGCAATGGTGCAGGCTTTACGGGTCGCCGTTAATTCATGCGACTCCTTTACGGCGCGCAGCAAGGCCGTATCGATGCCTTCCCAAGTAAGTTCGCCGAGTTCGTTGACGGCTTCATAAAACGAATGCGTAAGAAAATCCGTTTCATAAGCCAGAATCGCGACATGAGCCGTACGGATCGTTTCCGCCACAGCCGCGGCAAGACTGCCTTCATGGTTTTTGACCGCATACCAGGCGCCGCTCTCGCCGGCAGCCTGTTCCGTATACCGGGAATCCGTCCAGAGAACGGCCGTATCCGCCGTTACGACAAGAGCTCCTTCACCGCCTGTAAAACCGCTGAAATACCGGAGGTTTTCCGGCTTTCGCAACAAGATGCCCTTAACGCTCCGTTCTCGCAGAAACGCACGTAATCGTATCAATCTTTTTTCAATCACATTTATCACCTGGAATTATTAAATCATTATTCATAATACCACAGAACCGGTCGTTTGAATAGCTTTTCCATTCAATTCATGATAATAGCCGCTCCTGCGGAACAAGCAGAAGCGGCAAGATACGAATCAAACGATTACTGCCGGCAGCGTTTAGCCGAAAGGCAGTTCCCTTTCTTCCTGCTGCAGGGACCGAAATGTCCCCGGCGCTAAGGATTCATCCAGCACCAACGCCCCGACGGACAACCGGTGCAAACGTTCCACAGTGAGACCGACAGCGGCGCACATCCGCTTTACCTGATGATATTTCCCTTCACAAACGGAAATGAGCAGTGTCTCCCCGCCTTTCCGCTCAGCCCGTGCCGGCAGACAACGGAGTCCGTCGGCCAAAACGACGCCGCTGTGAAAACGATCGTCAATATCGGCAGGAATTACGCCGGACACGACAGCCTCATACGTTTTAACGACGGCGCGCTTCGGTGAAATGATCCGATGTGCCCACTGTCCGTCATCGGTAATCAGAAGCAACCCTGTCGTATCCTTGTCGAGCCGGCCTACCGGAAAAAGTCCGAGCCGACGCAAATCGGCAGGAAATAAATCGAGCACCGTCTCAGCAGTCGGATCTGCCGTCGCCGAAAGGAGTCCGGCCGGCTTATGGAGCATAAAATAATGAAATTCTTCATATACTGCCGGCACGCCGTCGACAGTGACCGCGGCGGCCATGTCGACTTTGACTGCGCTGTCACGGCAAAGAGCGCCGTCCACTCGGACATGCCCGCCTTTGCAAAGTTCCTTTACCTCGCGCCGCGTACCGAAACCGCTGTGCCCGAGCAATTTGTCGAGGCGCATCAATCGTTTGCTCACAAGCTGTCCATATCCTCCCACTGTGCCTGATAACCGGTCATTCCTTCCAGGTGGTTCGTGCAATTCATCAGCGTCATCACGTTCTTTTCTCCGTAATATTCGATAATGTTAAAAGCCGTATTATACTGTTGGAAACACCAAATACGCGTCAGATCCAATCCGAGCAGATCAAAGAGGATACAACGGATCGTAGCGCCGTGCGCAGCGATCAGCACGGCATCGCCGTCATGATGGCCGGCCAACAATTCACGCGTCTTTTTGCCGGCTCGTTCTTTTACTTGAGCAAAGGATTCACCGCCATGAGCAGGCATCGTCCCGTTGGAATCATAGAACGCCTCAATCTCCCCGGGCCATTGCTCCGTAATTTCTTTATACGTATGACCTTCCCAGAGGCCAAAATTGATTTCCATCAGTTCTTTATGCGTTTCCACAGGCAAACCGTGCGGCGCGGCAACGATTTCCGCCGTCTTTTTTGCCCGTGACAGCGTACTGCTGTAAACCGCTGCAAAGGGCACATCTTTTAAAAATTCGCTCAAGCAGTTCGCCTGTTCGATACCGCGACGGTTCAGCGGCATATCCGTCGAACCCTGATACCACTGTTGCGCGTTTCCGTCTGTTTCACCATGACGAGCGAGGTAAAGTTTTATCATCCTTGCTGTCCTCCTTAAAACTTGAGTTATACATACATACCTGATTATATACTATGACCGTCGGAATAACTAGGCTGCCGCGGCGAGCAAAAGTAATAATTCCGTAAACTCCAGAACAGCGCCGTACGTATCGCCTGTCGTGCCGCCCAGAAGGCGAACCAGTTGCCGATTGGCCAACAGGGAGATCAATACGGCGCCGCCGAGGTAGAGCAGGTATGCGGGACCGACGAAAACGATGGGAAGCAACGCCGGAATCAGCGCTCTGACCAGCGGATAGGACGGTCCGTACAAAGCAAAGGTCCGACCCAATCCCGTCTCTCTGGCATAAGGGAAACAAAAGATACTGACCAACGTGCCGTACCGTGCCGCCGTCGGAACGCTGAGCAACACATAGGGCAGCGTGGCCGGCGCAATCATATTGATGGAAACAAGCTTAAAGGCGGCCAGAAAGAAAAAGGCTATAACCCCGTTCGCGCCGACACGGCTGTCCTTCATGATTACCAACATCCGTTCCCGGCTGCGTCCGGAAAAAATGCCGTCTGCCGTATCCATATATCCGTCGGCGTGAAGCCCGCCGGTAAGCCAGAACCAGGCGGCCGTGACTAGGAGCGATAAGAGCAGGCCGGAAAAAACGTAACCGAGAGCATGATACAGCAGACAGAGAACGGCGCCAAGCAGCGTCCCGACCAAGGGGAACCAAACGACGGAACGGCCGAAATCGGCATCGGACCATGTTGTTTGCTTCACCACCGTAAGCCGTGACAAGAATTGAAGTGCCATAAAAAATGACTTCATCGCTCCGCCTCCGGCAACAGAACCTGACGACTCTTGATCTCCAGCGTGATACCGGCAACGGAAAGATAGACTGCGTCGGCGGCTGCCGCGACACGTTGATTCATCAGGCCGGACAGGTCACGGTAAAAACGACTCAATTTTTCCATCGGCACGATGCCGCCGCCTACTTCATTCGTCACGAAGATGACGGTTTTACCGGAAGCAGCCGCAGCGGCCAAAAGAGAGTCGACTTCAGCCAGTGCCCGTTCTGCAGCCATATCTTCCGGCAGTGACCGATGGAAAAACAGCCAATTCGACAAGTAAACGGTCAGGCAGTCGATGAGCGCCGCATCTACGGCGGTCAGGATCTGCGGCAGTCGTTCCGCCAGTCGCTGCGGCACCTCGAAGGTCCGCCACGATTGCGGCCGCCGTTCCTGATGCCGCTTGATCCGCCGCCCCATTTCCGCGTCATCATTCACGGCTGTAGCGATATATCCTTTGGTGCCGTCACACAGGGCCAACAGTCTCTCGGCAAAATCACTTTTACCGCTGCGTGCACCGCCGGTAACCAAAATCAATCTCTTTTCCATATATTGCTCCTCTCACCGTTCCGCACAATGTGGACAGAGAAACAGCAGGTCCTACTGCACCTGCTGTTTCTCCCTATTTATTGATTTCATCCTTCAAATGATTCATTTCCGGAATAATGATCTTTTCCATGCCGAGCTTAATAATATTCGGTTGACCAGGCAGGCAGAAGGTCAGACATTGATGAATGACGCCGGCTGCCGACCGATACGCCAACGCCTGTACGCCGCAGGCGCGGCGATACGCAAAAAGCGCCAGCATGCCGCTGAATTCGGGAATCTCCTTATCAAACATCGGCCGTACCGTTTCCAAGGTGACATCCCGCTTGGCAATCCCCGTTCCGCCGCTCGTGATGACCACGTCAACACTGCAAACCCACTCATGAATATGGCTTTCAATCGCCTCTCTGTCATCCTTGACGATAGCATAATCGACAACTTGGTGACCGGCGGCCATCAATGCCGACTGGATCATCAGCCCGTTCGTATCGTCAGAAAAGGTGCGGCTGTTGCTGATCGTCAAAATGGCCACACGCAGAGGTCTCTCTTCCGTTTGCCGTTTACTCAATACGACTCCCCCTTTTTCCGGGCCCGCGCCGGCCGCGCAGCTGCACCCCGGCAAACCCAATGCCACCTGCAGGCGGCAAAATCATTTCTTTCGCTTCCCATCTCAAACCTATCTGGTATAATAAGTATAACAAAAACGAGACTGTACTTACAGTACCCTTCATTACTTTTATGGAAATTACCGCTCTATCCCCCGAACCGCAGCTACAAACGGCTACAGACCGCAGCGGCCGCGAGACTACTGCCGCCTTTTCTCCCGGCTTTCCAAAGGACTTGATATTCATGAATTCACTGCTCAATTTCGCCGGCGCCGCCATCGCGCTGCTCTTCATTGCCGCGGTTTTTTATTCGCTTCTGTCTACCATGAAAAAGCGCCGCAACGAAGGGAAGGCAAAAAAGGAATTGTCTACGAAACAACACGTCGTCGTAACGGATCTGCACCAATACGATATTCAGCCGAAGAACGGCTATTACCACTACGACATTGAAGAAACGACATATGTCAAACGATTCCCCCGCCGCTTTACGGCCATCTCTCTGGAACTGGCGTCTAATCAGCCCTATTCGATCTGTCTCATCGGTTTCGCAGAATACGAAGATAACGAATTGAAGGATCAGCATTATTTCTATGTCCGTCCGCCTGAAAACGACCTGTCCATGGTCCAATGTGCCGATCTGACTTGGGAATCGCTAAGTAAAGCTGATGAATTCGGCGAATATTGGCAAGCCGGCATGAACCGCTATTTTGAAAATACGATCCTCGTCGCTCATAACGCGCCATTCGTTATGGGCTGTATTTTCCATGCACTGAAAATTTACGGCATTGAAGCTCCCGTCTGCCGCTTTATTGATACGCTGGAGATTGCCAGAAAATCCTATCATTTCACAACCAATACGCTGGAATCGATTTGCAGCGAAATGGATATTGACGTCGAACGGCATAATTCTCTCAGCGAAGCTGCCGCCATCGGGCAGTTTCTCTTGCTGTCCCATCAGGATTATCCCGTATCTCTGCCGCGCATATGCTATCTAAACGGAACGCCGACGGAAACGGAAATCATGGCCGCCGCCGTCGCCGCCGTCGAACGGGAAGAAGAGACGGCGGCAGTAATGTTTGCGCCGCTGCCGCCGTCACCGGAACTGCTGCAGCGCCTTCTCGACAAGAACTATATCACTGCCGGCAAAAAGGCAGACACGTACTACGCCACCGACGAGGGGCTCGACTTCTCCGAGTCCGTCGATAAGGGCAACAAATGACTGCAACCGCCGAGCCGCTCTATAACCGGCTGTCTATTTAATCGGATACTGGCGAAAACACACAGAAAAAACGGAGCGTCCATCGGACGCTCCGTTTTTTATCATGATGAACTGTCTCTGTCCGCGACTCTTTCACCGAATCCATTGCACGACATCATCTTGCTGCTGGCGCGTTTTCGGACGGTGATCGCCGCTGCGATAACCGAACGAGACCATGACGGAAACGCCGAAATGTTCCCTGTCGAGAACGCCTTTTTCCGCCAACATGGCTTCAACCTTTTCCCGATCGAAGCCTTCAATCGGGCAAGCATCCACGCCGAGCAGCGCCGCCGTCATCAACATGTCCGCCAAGGCGATATATGTCTGCTTGCAAGCCCAGTCGAACATGGCCCGATCACTTTCCAACAGCTTAAAATCATTTTTCTGAAAATTTTCGAATCCCTTTCGCCTGGCTGCGCCGATATCGTCGGGAAATTGCTGAATATCCTTCATTATATGGGTAATATAGGGAGAAGCATAGTTCATATCAACAGCCTTGCGAGCTAAAATAACGACCAAATGACTGGCGCCTTCGAGACTGTTGCGGGCGCCCCAGGCAATCGGATAGAGGGCATCTTTGACATCTTGCCGTTCGATAACCAAAAAACGCCACGGCTCATAACCGAAAGAACTCGGCGAAAGGCGAGCCGCTTCCAAAATCGTGTGGAAATCAGCATCCGAGACCTGTTTATTTTTGTCATACTTCTTACAAGCAAACCGATATTGCAAAGCATCTGTAATTTTCTTTCCTATATCATTCATAGTACGATCTCCTTCCGTTTTCAGCTTACAGGCCCCATCGGCGCCTGAAGCAGCGCCAACGTCGCCGTCAGTTCTCTGATATACGCTTCGTATTGTTCAATGAGATGATACAACTCGTCTGTTTTCCGATCCTGGAGCGCCTCACTGTGCAGCAGCTCTTCCATCGTAAACGGATAGGCATTGGCCAAAGCCGCCAGTTTTTCTTTATACGCTTCGATGCGGCCATCTATCTTGGCAATGCGCCGTTCCAAAGCTGCAGCATCGCCCGCCTCCGGTTGCGCCGCAGTGAGAGACTCCTGATCGGCAAGAACCGTCAGTTCCCTGAGCCGCTCCAAATCGCCCCGCTGATAAGCCTGAACGACTTGCTTCCACAAAGAACGGATCGCTTCCGTATCGCTGAAACGAACGGCGGGATGGACCGCCTTGACTGCCTGCCGATAAAGGCGCTGCAAGTCCCGATCCTGTTCTTCACTCAGCCAGGGCGCCGCCAGATACGTTGCGGCATCTTCCTGCTTGGCCGCCATTTCGACAAGCTTATCCCGATACCCTTTCAGCGACAGCGCCAAAGCTTTGGCAATTTCCGTCTTGTCAGGCTTTTCGCCTTTGCCGACGTACTGCTTGGACAATTCGATTTCTTTTTTGATTCCTTCCGAAATGACGTACAAACCGAAAACTTTCTGTTCCAGCTTGCCGATTGTACGGAGATAGCGTGCCTCCAAATAAGGACCGTCATGAAAACGGCGCGTATCGTATTGCTGAATGACGGCAGCCAATTCGGCAACTTTTTCCTTATTCCTGTTTTTAAGCTGTTCTATCACTTCTGCCGAACCGTTCATCATCTTCATCTCACTCTACCTAGCAGGCTTGAAAAGCAACGTCTTTTCTTTGCCCTTCTATAGTATACCATAATTCTCCATTTAAGGATACAAAAAAAGAATCTCCCCGGCGTACAGGGAAGATTCTTTTTGCCCATTGCTTATTCCGCGTCAAAAAGAGGCAACTTTTCCAAATAAATGATATCCTGCCGCATCGCCGCGTCGCCCTCCGCCAGGATCGCCGCTTTGCCGATGATCTCGGCTCCGGCTTTTTCGGCCAATTCGGCCAGCGCTCTCATCGACCCGCCTGTGCTGATGACATCGTCAAGGAGAAAAGTTTTCTTGTTGCGGATCAAGGCAATATCCGTATCCATCAGACAGAGCATCTGTTTCCCCTGCGTCGTAATCGATTCGTCTTCCACAATTAACGGATTTTCCATATAGGCCTTAACCGATTTGCGGGCAATGACATACCGCTTCATACCGAGGATACGCGCCATTTCGGCAGCCAACGGAATCCCCTTCGTTTCCGCCGTCATCAGTACTTCCGTATCGGCAGGAATCTTTTTTACCATCTCTTTCGCCGTATTTTCCACGATTTCCGTATCGCCGAGAATCACGAATCCGGCGATCGCCAATTTGTCCGTCACGTTCAAAATGGGCAACTGCCGTGTGCAACCTGCCACATGGAGCTCATAATATCGCTTTGCCAAGAGAAACACCTCGTCAATAATGAATTGGAATCGCTGCAAGCCGTACCGGCAGGATTTTCTTCCATTATACAGAACCAGTCGGAAAAAGTACACTCTCGCCGGTATTTTTTAAAGAATGCCGCGCCGTCGTTCTGCCGTTGCCGCAATTATTGCTGACGGCTTTTGCCGGTCTGATAATCGATTTCAATGCCCGGCTGGTTGTTATAGACAAACACATTAAAGCAAATGCCTTCCCCCTTGTCTTCGACCGAATAGGCTTCCATCTGTACGCCGCCGGCCACGAGGTTATTGCCGGCAAAGATCGGCGTCACCCGGTAAAGGACGTGGTGTTTCGTTTCCTTCACATAGTCGGCCACCATATTCTCAAAAGGCAGCATGCCCGTCACATTAAGGTATCTTGTACCGGTAATCAGGTTTTTCGGATTGGCGTTCTCCGCCGCCAATTGATAGCCAATGAGATGACAGCGATTGTATAAGTATTTGCCGTCGACGGAATCATACTTGACAGTCTGCCAGCCCGACGGTTTGACATTGCCGATGGCGCCGCGCTTTTCCGTCGGCATGATATCGACGCCGATATTGGCGTAAGCCGGACCGCATCGACCCAAGCTGTCCAAGTCGCTGTACCGTTCAAAGGAAGTCGCCGTCATATCGGTCTGCGGAAAAGACGGCTGATTGCCGTTGAGTACGACGTAAGGCTTGCCGGCAAAAGCCGGTATGTCCGCCAAGTTGACAACGGCAGCAGTAGTAACGGCGGTCTCCTTGCTCGGTGACGTACTATGCTGCGCAGCCGCGTTGTCGCCCTGAGTGCCGCAGCCGACCAGCAGTAAGACCGCCATAAGCAGCAACACGACGCCTTGTAACCGTTTTTTCATCGAACATACACCTCTTCCGTAATCTTTTCATGCGACGAGCCGGCAAAATCAACGACAGATATACGTTTCCACGGACTCGCCAACGCTAAATCAAAAAACACATCGCCGGGATAGGCACGATTCCAGTGAAATAACATCACCTTTTCGATCTTTTCCGCGTAAGGCTGCAGCGCCTGATCTTCAACAAAACAATACTCTGCCGGCCCTGCTTGCTGCAAAAAATCTTCCGCTATTTGCAGCTGCGCTTGCTGCGCCGCGTCAAACTGCGCAGCCGAATAGGCGTTGAGCCAAAGACGGCCGGACGCTTTTGTCAACAAATGCTGCCGCAGCACACTGTCCTGACTTTGCCGGCGTCCGTTAAAAAGCAGTCCCAATGCCGTATCAACGGCAGCCATAACGATCATCGTAAACGCTCCCTTCTCTCTTTTTCTGCTATAAGCATACCACGTTCCCGGCCGGCCTTAAAAAACACATTACCGACCAGAAAGCTGCCGATAATGTGCGTATCATTAAACTAAATCCAAATCGTCATACTGCGGCTGAACCAGCCAACGGCCTTGGCCGTCCACGACGCCCCAAAGCTTGCCGACTTGGACGGGACTTACGCCGTTGCGGAAATTCTTCACCTTCGTAATCGTTCCTGCCGGAGCCGTAAAGAGAACCTGTCCGTTTTGGTCGATAATCGCATAATTTTTCTTTTCATCGAAACGCCACGTCCGATTTTCTACGCCGAAGGGCATGACCGTTATCCCTTTCGCTACTGTATTGACGCTTTCGCCCGTCGTTTCATCGACAAGATATCGCGTTTCCCCTCGCTGCAAGAGCATCCGTTCGGAGCCCAAAAATGTGATCGCATCGTAGGCGAAAGGCGCGACTTGGGCGCCGTCGACCATACTGAAGACGCCGTATTTTCCGTTGCCCTTGTCTTTCAGCGAAACGAGCCCGCCCAAGTCATCAAGTGTTCCCTGATCGATGACATAATCAGCCGGCCCGATGAGAGCTTGTCCCTGTCGATTGACAAAGGAAAGCTTGCCCTTATTTTTGACAAAGGTGCCGAAGGCTGTCATCGGATAGACTTCGTCGAGTTTGCTGTCGATGACGATATGTCCCTGCCGGTCGATATAACCGCGTTTGACGCCATCATAGGTCAGGCCGCCATAGAGACCGGGATCGTAGCCTGTATTGAAAGAACTGCCAATGACGACTCCCAACAGCGAGCCCCAATTAAAGCCTTGTACGTGCCGTCTGTATTCGGCCAAGCCGTTATCAAAAGCATACAGTTTATCGTACGGCGCAGCAAAGACTTCCGCCCCGCTGCGATCGATGGCGACTTTCTTGCCTGCTTGATTCTTAACGAAGGCCAAGCCTTCACTGAAGCCCGTATATACCTCTTTATACGCCGGCGCAATGACGACGTTGCCGCTGCGGTCTAAAAAGCCGTATTTCCCTTTATCTTTGAAAGGCAGCAAGACATCGGCTTCATCGCTTGGCGCCGTTGTCGCTGTCACTGTCGCCGTCTCGGGCAGAGGCCGCCCCTGTTTATCGACAGAAGTCCAGTCCTTCTTTTCCTTTGCCAAAAAGATGCCGCCTTGATCATAGGCCAATTCTTTATACTGCGGCACAATCAATGTCTGCCCGTTCGTGCCGATAAGGCCCCACTTTCCTTTAACCTTGACTCTGGCTAAGACGCCGTCTTTGTAATTGCGGTCATACTCCTGGCGGATCTTTTCCGGCAAGGAAGACGCTGCGTAAGGAATTTGATGCAGTTTCATCTGCGGCAAGTAGGGCGCAGTGAGTTTGCCGGCTTCTTGACTGACCCGTTCCTCGCCGATCGTCTTCGTCATCGACACCGTCGACTGCACCGCGCTGTCCTGACGCTTATACGAAGTCGTTTCGGACGACACCGTCTGTGAGGACACTTCATGATGTTCATGACTATACAGATCGGCCGGTTCTGCCGCCTGCACACCTGAGTACGCGACAGCGCCGAACAGGCTGAGGGCTACTGCCAGCGATAGATATCGTTTGGTTTTCATTCCCAAATACCTCTTTCTCATTCATTCTCATTGATTGCCATTGATAAGCAATGAATATAATTTTATTATATCAATAAATCGGGAAAACGCATAGAAAAAAGCATTCTTCATGAACTCATGAAGAATGCTTTTGCGTGCATACACCAGATCAGCCTTCTGTCCTTACAGCTTGATATCGATAATGGCGGAGACGCCGACGCCTTGAATGCGGCTGGCTCCGGACGGATTGACGTTGTCGACGGGAACCAGTCCTTTGACTCTGGCAATGCCGTTAAAGCTGGCTTCCAGCTGGGCCACGGCCTTGACCTGATCGACCTCTTCCGTCGGCCCTGTCACCTGCGCCGCGCCGACATAGCCGCTGGTGCCGATACTGACAATAGGCACGACTTTTGTGGCATACGTCGTACTCAGATTGTTTTGCCGCAACAGATTATTCAAAAACGTATTGATCTGTGAACCATATTTATCTACAACAAAAGATATACCGCCGAGCTTCAGCAGACTGCCAAGACTGAAAGCCTGTGACGTCATGACCGATCCGGCAGAAAAACTGCACACCGATAAAGCAACTGCAGCTACAATCAATTTCTTTTTCATCATGAACACCTCCCGTATTCTCGTAATGACGATATTATTATACCAAAAAAAGCTGTTGTCCGTCTCATCGTTTGCGCACGTTGAAAAGAAATTGTGCGAAAACGCACTTGATACCGCAGTTTTTATCACAAAACGCGAACAAAACCGTAACCAAACCGTTACAACTCCGTCCACAAGACGGCCTGCAGATCGACGCAGCCGTTACCCTTGAAAGGCACGCCTTCCGCGGCTAACAGCTGCCGCTGACCGGGCCACGTAGGCGCAAGGCGTCCGGCGTGATTGACGACGCGATGACAGGGATAGGCTCCGTAAAAGGCGCTCCGGCTCAGGACCTTACCGACCAAACGGGCATTGTGCTCCCTGCCGATGAGACGGGCAATCTGCCCGTATGTCGCCACCTTTCCCGGCGGAATCTCGGCGACGACGGCTAATATCTCATAAACAAGGTCATCAGTAAGCACTGTTTCCTTCTTTTTTCCCATATTGAAAGCTGCCGCATATCGCCGCATTCTTCGTTTCACCTGTCCTTTCAAACACTGCTATACCTGCCACTCCGCCACTTACGGCAGCTGACCGAAACGGACCGGCTGCCGCGGCACATCGGGAGAGCCGATTTCTTTTTCCATCCAAACCATATCATACCAGTGATCAAACGTGTAAGCGCAGCGATGAAATCTGCCGGCCTGCACAAAACCGGGATGAGCAGGGAGCTGCACACTGTTGCGTGTCAACCAGGCATCCGCTTCCACCGGCTATGTAAAGCAGGCATACAGATTCCGTATCCCCATAGACCGCAGTCTGTCTGTAAGCGCCGTATACAGAAAACGGGCAAGCCCACTTTCTGCCGGACCGATCCAGATAGCTGCGCACTGCACAGAACCAATCGTAAGCCGCCCGACCGGCAAAAGGACTGGCGCAGGCATAACCGTCATCCTATCGCCGCAGCCCAGGACGAGATAAGGATATCGCCACGGTGTCTGCGCAATCCGCCGCTCGAACTCCGCTTCTCTCAGCACATCGTATTCGAAGGTGATTGCCGTTCGCTCCATATAACAGGTATCGCCCGTATAGCCGCCGCATCTGCCGTCGGCGCCGTTCTGATATACGGTTCCGTTGCCATGTTCTGCTTCTCTTTGTATATGCTCCCGCCATCTCCCATCTTTTAGGTGGCCAATCGATCATCATTCCCTTTGCCGCTCCCGTGTTTGCAGGAGCACATCGCGTGCTGTCTCTGCCGGTAGCGATTACGGCGCGCAGCAAGGGGCGCTTCCTTCTTAAGCTACAATAAAAAAACAAGGCGACGCAACGGTATCGGTAACGCCTGTATCGCAGTTCCCGCCACTGGCCTGAAAGGGAAAACGATTGCGGCACCGTATCCGTCACTTAAAACAGGGCATACCGCCAACGGTACGCCCTGTTTGCTCATCCTGTCTGAAACGGCAAGACTACATCATACTGCCGTCCGTATCGGGAACGAAGAAATCCGCTGCCGGGCAGAAACGACTGTCTTCGACAATATACTTCGGAGCCGATTCGCGCAGTACCAATCCGTCCGAGGTAATAGCAACGCAACGCCGCTCCGGCATGATATCGATTACCCACGCCTTACCGACTTCAGCCTATTTTCCGGTGAACTGCGCCTGTCTCTTTTCCATAAAAGCTTTACAGTCCTCTTGGAAATCCAGAGAAGCGGCGCACTCACGCTGCGTCGGCACCTCCGTTTCGTCGAGCCACTGCTGATAATCGGCATATACCGCCGCATAGATCTGTTTCTTGATGTTCTTGTACGCGATTAACGGTCCTGCGGCGATCTTGGCGGCGAATTTCATCGTTTCCCCATCCAATTCGGCAACAGATGTCACCTTGCAGGCCAATCCCAAATCTCTGGCTTCTTCCGCCCCTACCGGCCGCCCCGTAGCGGCCAGTTCCATCGTCCGGGACGCGCCGATCATCTTGGACAGCAAGTAGGTCGCCCCCGTATCGGGAACCAGCCCCAAATTGACAAAAGCGAGAATAAACTTGGCATTATCGGCGCAAATCAGGAAGTCACCGCCGAGGGCCAGGCTCACGCCGGCACCGGCAGCCGCACCGCTGACAGAAGTAATAACGATCTTGCTCATCCGTTTCATCCAGTCGGCCACATCGCCAACCTTACTGATCAGCCCGTCCATATTAACTTCGCCGCCGGCCTGTATGAGCTGGTAAAAATAGCCGATGTCACCGCCGGCGGAAAAAGCCTTTTCCTGACCTTTCAGCACAACCGCTCCGACTTGCGGATCACGCTCTGCCGCTTCAAGCGCAGACATAAGTTCTGCAGCCATTTGTTCGTCAATGGCATTGAGATTTTTCATGTAATTCATCGTAATAACGGCAACGCCCCGATCCACCGAATAAACGAGTTTCTGCAATTCCATCATGATCCCTCCCAAGCATATCCGCACAAAAATCACTGTATTTGTATATTTTCAGTATAAAACAAATCTTTTTCTGTGACAACGAGAATATATCCATTGCATTATTTTTATATTGCATCATCATCTATTTTTATCTGTCACTCAACCGCCTGTCGGTACCTGTTCGCAACATTTTAATCGGTCCCCGATTTCGAAAGCTGCGTTACCGACCCCAAATCCGTCCCAGCGTCATTTTACAGATAAAGGAACAGCACGACAAGCGCACCGTGTACCATCAGCAAAAACGGAACGCCGTATGCGAACGTGAAGTGCCGTGTCTTGTGGCGGAACAGGTTCATCGCCAGGAGCGCCCCGACACTGCCGCCAAGTGCCGCCGTCCCTAAAAGCAAGAACTCCGACAAACGCCAGCGATGCCGTACGGCGCAGTACTTGTCCCAACCATAAAGGCAGAAAGTTAGAATATTAATAGCCATAAAGCCATATATAAAGAATCTACTCATATCCATCATTCCCATGCTCCCATTTACCTGATCATACGGCACATTTCTTATCTGCCTGCCTTTTTATCATTATAATCCCGCCGTTGTCTTGATTCAACAGGATGGAAATGACGTTACTACTATTCCTACCGACAGCCCCTCATCCGAAAGCCTTTCTCTCCCCTGTCTTCTGTCGGTAATTCCCGCGCTTTTATCTGCCTCTTCATTGACTGCGTTCGACTGGTAACGAAAACGATCTCACTGGTATAAAAAGAAGCGCTGTGAAAACGCGCCGCAAGGTCTATCCCATATCCCCCATATGGGCTTAAATTCATCTGTCGTTTCCAGTACAATTAAATGTAAGTTTATTTTGCAAGAAAAGAGGCTGAACCATGCATATTCCGGAAAACTATCTAAGCCCTTCCACCTGTGGTATCTTTGACGCGTTGATGGTCCCTGTCTGGCTCATTTCCGTCAGAAAGGTACGCGAAGACATTCCTCGTGAAAAACTGCCGCTTTTGGGCATTGCTGCAGCCCTCTCCTTCCTGAGTATGATGATCAACATTCCTCTGCCGGGCGGTACGACGGGACACGCCGTAGGCGGCACATTGATTGCTATTCTCTTCGGCCCTTACGCAGCCTGCCTCGCCATCAGCATTGCGCTGTTCATACAGGCCTTATTCTTCGGTGACGGAGGCATACTGGCTTTCGGAGCAAATTGCTTTAATATGGCCTTCATTTTACCTTTCATCGCTTATTTTACCTATGACAAGTTAAAAAAGAAAATTCCCGCCGGCCTTGCCGCATCTATCGCCGCCTATATCGGGATCAATGCCGCAGCCTTATTGGCCGCTGTGGAATTCGGCATCCAGCCGCTGCTGTTTACAGACGGAGCCGGACAAGCCCTTTATTGCCCATACCCTCTCCAAATCTCCGTCCCGGCGATGATGCTCGGACATCTGACTCTTTTCGGTTTAGCCGAGGCCATATTTACAACGGCTGTCCTATCTTACATCCGCAAAACTTCACCAAATCTGTTCACGCTGAATGGCCCGAGCCGTTCCGACAAATCCGTGTTGGCTCTTCTGGGAGCGCTGATCCTGGCTACGCCCTTAGGACTGCTGTCCGCCGGTACGGCCTGGGGCGAATGGGCTCCTGAAGAATTGGCCGACACGACATACTTTGGCACGGCCTTGGGCTATACGCCGTCAGGTATGGAAAACGGTTTTTCCTTTACTTCCTTCCTGCCCGATTACACCGTTGCCGGTCTCCCCGACGAACTCGGTTATATGCTGTCCGCCGTAATTGGGACAGCGCTGCTCATGATTATCTTTAAACTCGTCCCTACTTTTATGCCGCCGCGCGCCCATGCCAAGACGACGGTTCACCGCGACAGCTGAGGAGGTCATGACCGTGGAACTTCCGACATGGGTCAAGCGCGAAGAATCTTATAATCCCGGTACAGACCGGGATTATTTTATTTCCCGTTCCCTCTTGCGACTGTTTTCTGTCCTCGCCTCCCTGCGCAACCAAGGCTGTCGCCGCACCAACCCGCCCAACGCCGTCATCGTCCTTATTTTCACCTTCACCCTCAGCATCCTTATCGTCTCATCCAGAACACCTCTCTTCCTGTGGGGCGTCCTTGCCGGCGAACTCGTCTGTCTCTGCTCTTTGCCGGGCAACGTTCTGCGTGACCATCTTCGCACAGCGCTGGCGACGGCCGTCATCTCCGCCCTGATCGTCGCGCCTGCCCTGTTTCTCGGCAACGGCCGGTACGTACTGCTCTTGCCGTATAAAACGTTTCTCACCGTTACGCTGCTTTTGACCTTGCGGGAATACACCCCCTGGAACAAGCTGACCGCCGCCCTGCAGGCCTTCCACCTCCCTGTACTGGTCATTTTCATCTTTGATACGACATTGCGCTTCATCGCCTTATTAGGTGACCAGGCCGCCACCCTCCTGACAGCGCTGAAACTTCGCTCTGTCGGTCATAACCCGGCCAAGCTGCCGGCACTGGGCGGAGTGATGGGCGTCGTACTGCAAAAGTCTGCCGGCCTGTCGCAAGACACGTACGATGCCATGCGTTGCCGCTGCTTTACCGGCACGTATCTGCACGGCAAGGAAAAACGAACGAACCCGAGCTGGCGAGACCTCATCCTACTCCTTTCGCTATCAGGCTATCTCTATTTATTTATCCGCACCGAAGGAGTGCTGCTATGATTAACCTCGACGATATCTGCTTTGCCTACGACGAAACACCGCTCCTGGCACACGTAACCGCTACGATCGAGCAAGGGACGGCAACGCTCCTTACCGGCCCCAACGGCTCAGGGAAATCAACACTGCTCCGTATCCTGAACGGAATCATCTTCCCGCAACACGGAACCTACACCTTTGAAGGAACGATGATCACGGCGGCAAAAATGAGCGAACATCGCTATTCCAAATGGTTTCACCAACGCCTCGGCTATGTCTGGCAAAATCCCGATTCGCAACTGTTTTGCAGCACAGTCCGCGAAGAACTGGCCTTCGGCCCGATGCAGATGGGTCTGCCTTATGAAAAAGTAAAACAACGAGTAGACGACGCCATAGAACTCCTGGGCCTGACAAAACTAACGGAACGAGCTCCGTATTCCCTGTCAGGCGGGGAAAAAAAGCGGACGGCCATCGCCGCAATCCTCACCATGAATCCGTCTGTCTGGACCTTCGATGAACCGGAAAGCCATCTCGACAAACAAGGACTGGCATGGCTCGAAGAATTTCTGCCGAATCTGAAAAAGGCAGGTAAAACCCTCATTATCGCCACACACCACGAACACCTCGTCCAACCAATAATCGATCAAACAATCGATCTGGAAAAAACAACCTGACCTGCCCACGACCAAAACAAAGAGCCAACAGCATTTACACGCTGTTGGCTCAAGTATTGTCCGGCACCTTGCCCACGGGAACAGTTGGGATATGTTAGGATTAGGGACGGCGCTCGAAATTAGGAACTTTGACCTTAGCGAAACACCAGC
>NZ_AWXA01000058.1:0-3260 GCF_000478965.1 Megasphaera vaginalis (ex Srinivasan et al. 2021) | reverse complement strand
AATCAGCAACTTCCTATCCTCCCAGGGGGCCTCCCCCCAAGTACGTTCGGCGTTTGTAGGCTTAACTGCTGTGTTCGGTATGGGAACAGGTGGATCCCTACAGCTATCGTCACTGAATTCCTCTCGCCGTCTACTTGTTCTTCAACGGCTCCTTCCGTACCCTGACAACTACATTGAAAAGCATATCCATGCCCTTATCTATCCCTACGCTTCTTCTCTTTAAGTCAAGTCCTCGGCCGATTAGTACCGGTCCGCTCCGTACATCACTGTACTTCCACTCCCGGCCTATCTACCATGTCGTCTTCATGGGGCCTTACTGACTTGCGTCATGAGAAACCTCATCTTTAGGCTGGTTTCACGCTTAGATGCTTTCAGCGTTTATCCGTCCCGAACGTAGCTACCCAGCTGCACACCTGGCGGTATGACTGGTACACCATTGGTTCGTCCACTCCGGTCCTCTCGTACTAGGAGCAGCCCCTTTCAAGTTTCTTCCGCCCGCGATGGATAGGGACCGAACTGTCTCACGACGTTCTGAACCCAGCTCGCGTACCACTTTAATGGGCGAACAGCCCAACCCTTGGGACCTACTTCAGCCCCAGGATGTGATGAGCCGACATCGAGGTGCCAAACCTCCCCGTCGATATGGACTCTTGGGAGAGATAAGCCTGTTATCCCCAGGGTAGCTTTTATCCGTTGAGCGATGGCAATTCCACTCTCTACCACCGGATCACTAAGCCCGACTTTCGTCCCTGCTCGACCTGTCCGTCTCGCAGTCAAGCTCCCTTCTGCCTTTGCACTCTTCGCGCGGTTTCCGTCCGCGCTGAGGGAACCGTTGGGCGCCTCCGTTGCTTTTTCGGAGGCGACCGCCCCAGTCAAACTGCCCGCCTGAGACTGTCCGAAGATTTGTTACATCTCTCGTTAGAATTTCAATAAAACAAGGTTGGTATCCCACCGTCGGCTCCCTGCATACTGGCGTACGCAGTTCTCCGCCTCCCAACTATTCTGTACATCTTCTACCAAAATCCAATCTCAGGTTACAGTAAAGCTCCATGGGGTCTTTCTGTCCAGTCGCGGGTAACCTGCATCTTCACAGGTACTTCAATTTCACCGGGTCCCTCGTTGAGACAGTGCCCAAATCGTTACACCTTTCGTGCGGGTCGGAACTTACCCGACAAGGAATTTCGCTACCTTAGGACCGTTATAGTTACGGCCGCCGTTTACTGGGGCTTCAATTCTCTGCTTCGCTTTACAGCTAACACGTCCTCTTAACCTTCCAGCACCGGGCAGGTGTCAGCATCTATACTTCAGGTTTCCCTTTCGCAGACGCCTGTGTTTGTGGTAAACAGTCGCTTGGGCCTCTCTTCTGCCACCCTCTCATGCTCCGCGCGTTTCTGCGCCTCACACTTACAGGGTTATCCTTTTCCCGAAGTTACGGATACATTTTGCCGAGTTCCTTAACGAGGGTTTTCCCGCGCACCTTAGAATTCTCTTCTTGCCTACCTGTGTCGGTTTTGGTACGGGCGGCTGCGTTCTCACTAGAAGTTTTTCTTGACAATAGAGTCCCGGTTCCTTCACTTCTGTTTCCAGAAGCTCCCCATCACGTCTCGGCTTTCAGCTCTACGGTTTTTCCTGTAAAGCAACCTACCTGCTTGGACATGCTCTTCCAATCGCATGCGAACTTTCCTTCTTGTGTCACTCCTTCGCTCAAGCAAACGCCGCCGGTGCAGGAATTTCAACCTGCTGTCCATCTCCTATGCGTCTTCGCCTCGGATTAGGTCCCGACTTACCCTGGGTCGACGATCGTTGCCCAGGAACCCTTAGGCTTTCGGTGGAACGGATTCTCACCGTTCTTTTCGCTACTCATACCGGCATTCTCTCTTCCTGCCTGTCCAGCTGTCCTTCCGGTCAGCCTTCGCCCATGCAGGAACGCTCCCCTACCCATGTATGTTTCCATACATGCCAAAGCTTCGGTTCCGTACTTAGCCCCGGTCATCTTCGGCGCAGAGTCTCTCGACCAGTGAGCTATTACGCACTCTTTTAATGGTGGCTGCTTCTGAGCCAACATCCTGGTTGTTTTCGAAACTCCACATCCTTTGCCACTTAGTACGGCATTCGGGACCTTAGCTGTTGGTCTGGGCTGTTTCCCTCTTGACTACGGGTCTTATTACTCGCAGTCTGACTCCCATGCATAAGTATAGCCATTCGTAGTTTGATTAAGTTCGGTAGCCGGATAGGCCCCTACCTCGTTCAGTGCTCTACCGCCTATACTCTTTTCATGAGGCTAGCCCTAAAGCTATTTCGGGGAGAACCAGCTATCTCCACGTTCGATTGGCATTTCACCCCTATCCACACCTCATCCAAAAGCTTTTCAACGCTCACTGGTTCGGTCCTCCACACATTTTTACCTGTGCTTCAACCTGGGCATGGATAGATCACTGTGGTTTCGGGTCTATTCCATCCAACTCTTCGCCCTCTTCAGACTCGCTTTCGCTGCGGCTCCACATTTCCTGCTTAACCTCGCTGGATGAAATAACTCGCCGGTTCATTCTTCAATAGGCACGCCGTCGCACGCATACGGTGCTTCGACTGCTTGTAGACATACGGTTTCAGGTTCTCTTTCATTCCCCTCCCGGGGTTCTTTTCACCGTTCCCTCACGGTACTATGCGCTATCGGTCCATATCAGTGTTTCGCCTTGGAGGGTGGTCCCCCCTGCTTCCCACTAGATTCCTCGTGTCTCGTGGTACTCTGGATCCTGTCCCAGACATGTCCTTACGCGTACCGGGCTCTCACCGTCTCTGGCGCGGTTTCCCAACCGCTTCCGCTTCGTCTGTGTCTTTGTTGACAGTCCTCAACCCCGGGTCGGTTTCCCGTCCCGGTTTGGGCTCTGCCCCGTTCGCTCGCCGCTACTGGGGGTATCTCTCTTGATTCCTTTTCCTCCGGCTACTTAGATGTTTCAGTTCACCGGGTGCCCTCCCTCTTGCGAGGGTGACAGTACTGCTACTGCCGGGTTGCCCCATTCGGAGACCTGCGGGTCAACGGTTACTTGCACCTCACCGCAGCTTTTCGCAGCTTATCGCGTCCTTCATCGGCTGATATGGCCAAGGCATCCGCCGTACGCCCTTTCTTACTTGACTTTCGTCTTGTTGTATGTTTCGCGTACTCGTCAGTTTCTGCTGACAAGTGGATACTAAGGTTTTCTTTCTCTTCAAAAAAGAGGTTTGTCATTTCTATGCTTTTCTATGCAGTTGTCAAGGTACGG
>NZ_AWXA01000057.1:0-10756 GCF_000478965.1 Megasphaera vaginalis (ex Srinivasan et al. 2021) | reverse complement strand
AGCACAAAACGTGTACCTGCATATGCAGGTACACGTTTTGTATGCATGCCTCATCAGCCGCTCAAACCGCTGACAAGCCAAACGAGCCTAACCGTCTTTAGTGACTGATACGGGTGCCGTATACATCCCGGTATATCTTATTCTGTTGGTCATTTTCGTTATTCACGCGGACGCGTTCCACCTTATTCCGTTCATTATCTTTCCCGGAAACGCGATCCACCCTGATACGATCCAAGCGAATCTGCCGGAGTTCCGGTTCAAATTCATTCATGGCACGGTCCATATCCGAATCAACGGGAGCGCCGTTTTTTAACGCCCTATAGAATACTGCCGCCATCTCGTAACGGGTCATCGTCCGATCACCGGAAAAATCACCGTCCGGATAGCCTTCCAAGATACCGTTCCCGGCAAGCTTGGATACGTATTCGTAGGCCCAATGATTTTTAGGAACATCAGGGAAATCCGCCGTTTTGGTTGTATCCAACAGTCCCAAGATGGCATTCATTTTCTGTTCCATCGTATCTAAGCGCTTCTTTAAATCCTTATTTTCATCACGCAAGTCCACAATTTCTTTCGCCATCGCGACTTTGGACGTGGAAACGTGATTTCCCTGTCCCAGCTTAACGCTGACGCCGGCATTGACCATATTATTGCCATTGCCGAAGGAGCCGCCTACGCTGAACATGGTATCTTCATTGGGACGGTAGAAAGCGCCGACCGCTACTGCGTGGGCGTCTTTGTAATTTCCGTACCCGGCCGCAACGTCCCACTTGTCGTCAGGGTCGAAATCGAGCGGATGAAGGGCCGCCAACGCCGCCGCTCCCGCGCCGACTTTATTGACGCGGTCGCCCAGCTCGCCTACTTGATTGCCCATGTTGTTGATTGTATTGCCAAGATTGGTGATATTATCGGCATTCGTCTTGATCTGACTGTCCAGCGCTTTATCCGCAGCCGCTAAGGTTCCGCGGTTTTGGATGTAGTTGGTGTTCTTGTAAGACTCTTTCAGCGCCGTCGTGCTTGTCGCGCCGATTGTATCCGTAATGGCCGTATCGGCCGCTTTGCGGTCACCCACTTCCGTCGCCAAGTCGGAGGCCTTCGCCACGTCTTTGATGACGATGTTCCCTGCAGCGGCGCCGGAATAATTATCCTGCATGCCGATCGTTACGGTGCCATTGGCAATACTATATTCTCCGGCTTTGGCGGAAACATCTTTCAGTTTACCGTCGAGCGTCACCGCAGACTGATCACCTTTAGTCAACGAAACCGTTCCGTCCGCACCGATCGTACCGCCGGTGACAGAGGCATTTGCCACACCGTCCGTGATCTTCTGATCCACTTGCCCGACAGTAGCCACGTCATTCGCGGACGTGCCGGCTGCCACGTTATGAATCTGCTGATTATTCATGTCCACCGTAGTCTTGGTGATCGTCGGTCCGCCTGTAATGGTCATACCGTTAGTATTTATCGTCGTATCTCCGGCTTTTACCGTTGTCGCGTTGACCGTATTCGTCATGACGCCGTCCTGATTGATGATCGTGTTTCCGGCCTTGATGCTGCCGTCGGTTCCCAGATCAATATTTTTATTCAGGCTGATCTCATAATTAGCCCCACCTTGTGCATTCACTCCCGCTTGTACAGAAATATTCTTTCCTGCCGTCACGGAAGTATGCTTCTGTGACGCTGAGGCAGCCTCATTAGTCTTCTTTTCCAGTGCCTTTAGCTGTGCTACATTGACAGCATCAGTATCTTCTGTACCTGCTGCCACACCGGTAATCTGACGGGTAATCTGATTTGCCGCGTCGCCGACAGAAATAGCGTTCGCCGTAGATTTCCATACGCCATCGGTATCATTGGAATGATCAACACCGAAAACATCATAGCCAACCTTACCTTTTTCAGTAGATGCCACAGAACCGCTTCCCAATGCCACTGTATCTGCCACGATCGCTTTTGCATCTTTCCCCATAGCTACGGAATTTTCCGCAGTTTCTTCCACAATGCCGCCGGAAACGGCAGCGCTGTTCTTTGCATTTGCCTGACTGCTAAATCCCATAGCGGTAGAATAATCCCCATTGGCTTGTGATTTTGCGCCGCTTGCCAAAGACAATTTGCCAGCTGCAATCGTGCTGCCGCCCATTGCCGTGGAACCGGCGCCGGTCGCCTGTGTCGCGCTTCCCATCGCTGTAGAAGCAACTCCAGAGGCAAGTGTTGCAACCCCCATGGCTGTGGAACTTTCTCCGGAAGCAGTCGTTTCAACCCCCATGGCAGTTGACCAATTATTAGTAGCCTTCGTATCATTCCCTAAGGCTACAGACCATGTACCGGACGCTTCCGTTCCTTTTCCTAATGCTACGGAATCCTGACCGCTTGCCTTAGCCTGATCACCGCCGGCAATGGCATGAGCTCCGCTGGCCACGGATTCAAAGCCGAATGCAGTCGCCGCTCCACCGGTAGCGATTGTACCGCTGCCCATGGCAGTCTGCGCTTCATTTCCAGCCCCCGGCTGTCCGGCAGGCGCACCTGCCTGCGTATTATAGCCTAAAGCAACCGATTCAAGGCTATATGCTTTTGCACCATGTCCAAGCGCCACGGTCCCCTGCTGTTCAGCTAACGTACCGGCCCCAATCGCAACAGCGCCCCAGCCATTTGCATTTGCACCATTTCCTACGGCAAAAGAGAAATCACCTTTCGCCGTCCCACCGGTAAGCGCTATCGCTTTCAAACCTTCCGCCTTGGCACCTGCGCCAACTGCCAAAGCACGGTCACCGGTAGCACCATCATTATTATAATTTGCTTCACTGCTGCTACCCTTTGCAGAGAAGAAATGGATCTTGCTTCCCTCTACTGCCGTATCCACTGCCGTTTTAACCGCTTTCAGCTGTGCCACATTGACAGCATCGCTGTCTGCTGTACCTGCTGCCACATTGGTAATCTGGCGGGTAATCTGCTTTGCTGCGTCACCTACCGAAACAGCAGCTGCTGTCGATTTCCATGTTTCCCCTGTATTAGTGGATACGGTTCCTGTCAGGGGGTCATATCCTGCCACCCCTTTATTTATGGCAGCGACCGAGTTCGCTCCGAGCGCCACGCCGCCTTCCGTCGCCACATTCGCGTCTGTGCCGATCGCTACTGCATTCTTGACACTGGTCGTCAATCCGCTTGCAGAAGAGCCAAGGACGATGCTTCCGTCCGCGCCTGTCAATGTCCTCTTATCCCCAAGAACAAGGGCGCCCGTCGTATTTGTCACATTATTTTCAGAGCCCATCACGGTGACATGCTGCACATTTGTCGCTTCATTCTTTGAACCGGTAATGGAATTGTACTGGCTTGCAGTTGTTTTGCCCGTCAGTTTATTCCCGATACCTGTCACCTGTGAGAACTGTCCATTGTCTACTGCGTTCGCTCCGCCGATTACCAGCACATCTCCGCCGCTATCCTTCACGGCTGCCGCCAGTGATGCCGTCAATCTTTCCGGCGTGCTTGTATCTAACGCGCTTGTATCAAGACTTACATCTCCGTAAGAATTCGTAATAAGATTGCCTGCGCCAAAGATGAGGGCTGCATTGGCATTCTTCGTCGTATTGGCCACACCGACGATGCTGTTGGCCACACCATCAAAAGTTCCACCCGTAGAAGCATCTACTGTATTCAATGTACCAAATACGCTGGCTGTCGCTCCCTGGAATTGGTTGCTTCCCACTTTGACAGAAGAACCGAGGCCTGCCACGATGGACGCAATGCCCTGCGCCCCGTCATTGTCGTAATTGCCCAAATTCTTAAGCGCAGCGTCCATATCATTTACGCTGTAATAGTGGGCCTTTGCCGCATCAACGGAATTGTTTAATCCGGTTACCACCGCATTGAGCTGGCTGCCGTTGATAGCATCGGTGGAGGTTGCGCTGATCAGTCCCGGCGCCACGTTCTGGATACGGCGCGTCTGATCGGCAGAACCGACAGATACAACGCCGACTACTTTATCCCCGCCGGCAAAGTTGACGGTATTTCCTGCCACTGTATCACTTGTATAGGTCTTATCTATTCCTTTCGTCGTGTCACCGCTTGCTACATACGCAGAGCTGTCACCAAGGAACACGGAATTATCGGCTGTCGTTGTGACCTTGTTGCCCAAGACGAACGCATTCTTTGTTGTCACTGTATTATCATTGCCCAGTACATAGGAACCGGTTCCGCTGACTGTATTCGGATCACCGATGGCTCCGGAACCTTCGGCAGTCACTTTATTTCCCGTACCGATGGCAATGGCTTTATTGGCAGACGCCACAGAATTATGACCGATGCTGACCGTTTCGCTGACGCCGTTAATCGCCGCCTTAGCTGCATCCGTATCGGCACTGCCGAGAATGATATTGTTGGCATTTGTTCCCGTTACAGTATGATTGTCGCCAATGAGGATATCGGATGTCCCCTCTTCCACCTTATTTTGGGAACCGACGACAGTCACATGGGTTACATTCGTTGCCGTGTTCTTAAAACCGTCAAGCATATTGAACTTGCTGACCGATTCGCTTGCCCCCTTCAATGTATTGTTGACACCGATCATCTGGGAGGCCTGTGTATAATCCGCTGTATTTCCGCCACCGATGGCCAACGTCGCACCGCCACCATCAGAATTTTGAATCCCTTGCCGTAAAACATCGGACATGTCATCAACAGTCAATAAGCTTGTTAAGGTATTAACACCATTAATTGATCTCACAGAATTACTGATTTTATTTCCTGCACCGTAAATAAGTGCTCCATTCGCATTCTCAGTAATATTTGCTAAGCCAACGATACTATTGGCAATACCGCTAGAGGTACTCTTCCCTGCAGACCGGATACTATTCAAGGAGCCGACCACATTGGCCCCGAAATTTTGAGAACCATAGAAGTAACTGTTGAAACCACCTGCACCGGTAAAGTCTCCGCTGATAACAGAGTATGCACCATACATATTGGCCAAGGCACCCTTATTGTACGTATTCGTACCAATAGTCGTCATGCCCACAATATTTGCTTGCGACGTGTTATCAATCACCGTACCGCCCATGGTATATCCGTCAAAAGTATGCGAACCAATCTGGATGCTGGCCGTACGGGCAAACGAATTTGTACCGATGGCAATACCGCCGGCTGACTTATCCGCATTAATAGGAAGATTACCAGACGCATAGTTATCTGGCATGAAGCTTAACGCTTTTTCCTGTTTCCCGCCGCCATTTAAAACTTTTGCATTTTTACCCATGGCAATGCTCGTTAAATCAAGTCCATTAGTTGTAATGAGGGCATTATCTCCGATAGCAATACTGCTGGTTCCAGTAGCATTACCACCATTTCCCAAGACTTGTGCTTTATTTCCTATGGCTATGGAATTTTTTGTATTTGCAGCGGCCTCTACGCCTGCAGCCAATGCATTTTCTCCCTTCGCACCGTTTCCGTTATAGTTCCCTTTGGTGCTGTCTGTGGAGTTCACTCCGTAAAAATGCGCCTGCGCCGCTTTCAGCTGCGCCACATTCACTGCATCCGTATCGGCGCTGCCTGCTGCTACATTGATGATTTGGCGGGTGACGCCGGATTTCCCGACCGATACGGCGCCCGAAACAGACTGATACGGGGATAGGAGGGCCGCTTTCGCTGTCTTTGCCGCATTTAAGGCTGCGAGCGCTTTATCCATTGCTGTTTTATCTGCGGCGGCATTAGTCGATTCGTAAGTCGCCTTTGCCTTATCATAATTATCTTGGGCAGTAGCGATATTATCATTGGTCGTATTCAATTGTGCTGTCTTTCCCATTGCGGCCGCGATGCTTGCTTCGTCAGTAATAACTTTTTTGCTGAGAGGATCATACACGGAATAACCGGCTGCGCGATCGGCTACAGAGCCACTCCCCAGCGCCACGCCGCCTTCTTTTGTCACACTGCTGGCGGCACCGACGGATACACCGGATACGCCGGTAGCAGATGCACTTGCGCCACTTCCGATAGCAACGGTGTTCGCCGCCTGAGCATTCGTATTATAACCCACAGCCACGCCGTTATCGGCTGCCTGCTGTACTTTCGCATTCACACCGGCAGCAACGGAATACATTCCACCTGCTCCTGCTGTAGCTATTAATGTGCCCAAATTATTCCCTACTGCCGCCACGCCGGTATTCGTCGTATTGACATGGAAATAACCGTTGGAAATCCCTTTCAACTGTGCCACATTGACCGCATCCGTGTCATTCGTGCCTGCTGCCACGCTCGTAATCTGGCGGGTTACTCCAGCACCATTTCCTACGGATACAGCCCCTTTATTAGACTTCCAAATTCCGTTATTTATCGTAGAAGCCTTGCCTGTTCCAAAATCATAACCGATATTTTTGCTATCTGTGGTTGCTGCTGCACGATTTGCCACAGCATTGCTTCCCAGTGCCACACCGTCGTCAACAGTCGCACTGCTGGATACGCCCAAAGCCATGCCGTTTTTAGCCATTACATTCGCTGCATTTCCGACAGCCACGCCACCTGTAGCATCCACTTCACCATTGTAAGTCCCTGTAACCAAACCCGTCGTCGAATCGACCGTTCCCGACCCGCTGGTCGCTCCCACTCTCGCTCCGTTTCCGATAGTCACGGCATTTTTAGAAGTAGAGCCAATCACATTATTATAACCGGCTGAGAAGCCATCCTGCCCGCCCGCCTTATTGCTATTCCCAACCGTCGTTGCACGAAGACCGGTATTTACATTATTTTCACCAATGGCATAAGCGTTATTCGACCCGATTTTATTGGCATTTCCCAGCGCATAGGACGTCGTGCCCGTGATGATATTTCCTGCGCCAAAGGCGTAATCATTTTGTGCCTTAGTCTGATTACTGTTACCGACGGCGACGCTGGATACACCGCTCGTCGTATTTGACTGTCCCAGAGCTACGCTGCTGCTACCTGACGCCGTATTCTTCACGCCGATGGCCACAGCGTTTCCTTGTGATGCATTGTTGCCGGTTCCTACGGCTATAGCATTCGTGCTCCCTGCCGTATTCTGGTAACCGACTGCCAATGCCTGCGCTCCTGTGGTTACTGCCGTATTTCCGACAGCCACTGATGAAGCCTGATTGGAAGAGGAACCTGTACCAATGGCCACGCCTGGCCCCTCTCCCGCAGGATTCGTCGCCGGCGCTGCATGTACGCCGACAGGAGCCACGGTCAGCATAAAAGCCGCAAAAACCGCTCCCAGAGCGGGTTTAGAGGCTCTTACCCCCCTCCCCCGATTTTTCGCAATCCCTGTCATTTCCGAAACGACTACATAGCAATTTTTAACCTTACTCCACATTACTTTGTAAATCTTATTCATTCTTTTCCTCCTTCAGATAAAGGGTCAAAAATACTAAAACTTGCCAGTGTCCGAAAATCCGGTAGTCATGCTCTTTTTCGCTTTTGCAAGTAAGTATTTCTTCCTTTTATCCCTCCCTGTACGCTATGTCCTCGCAATATAACATTACAGACTAAATTTTGCCACATTACACATTCAAAATGCAATATATTTTTTATAATTTATAATCAATTTACAATGTACCATTGCATTAATCTTATGTATTAACCACGAATATTAGCTTAAATAATGTTACATGTTTCATATTTTAATAATATATCGCCAAACCGCATCGATACCCCAATGCTCCCGCCGCCCCGTTTTTGTCTTATCGACTTAAAGAAAATGACAGTGTCTATGCTTCCACTGTAAATGCCTTGCCAACAGAAAACTTTCTTTTTTTCATCAGTTCGCACCGTCTTTACCTGACCGATGTCGGCCGGACGCATCTATATAGCCACACCGATCATTTACATATTTATTCATTTTCACCGGTAATCACAGTACCGCTTAATTGCATATTTTGTATAAGGAAAAAAGCCCCCGTACGGAGGCTTTTTTCTTTATCGCTATTCTATTGACGGTACACCCGGCATCGAGACCGTTTTTGTCATCACTTCTCCCGTTTATCGATACGCGTTTTCGTAGATTTCGACGACATCCGCCTCGGATAAGGGAATACGGTCGGAGGCGAATAAAAAGGCCATGGCCGATTTCGCAATGCGTGCCATTTCCGGGAATTCATCGGGTACGATGCCGTAATCGGACATCTTGAGCTCGGCAACACCGCAAGCTTGCTGCAACGTCTTCAAGGCGCTGATGAAGTCTGTCGGAACGGCGGCATCGACCTTTCCCAAGGCCTTCGCCAGCCGGACAAACCGTTCATCACAGGCATGGTGTTCGATAAAATAGGTAAAGTAGGCTTCACTGAGCATAATCAGGCCTGCGCCGTGCGGCAGTTCCTGATGAAACGCGGAAAGCGAATGCTCCAGCGAGTGTTCGCTGACAGTCGAGCAGACGACCATTTCGACGCCGCCGAGATAACTGGCAAAGGCCACCTTTTCCCGCGCTTCCAAATCAGTGCCGTCGGCAACGGCTCGCGGCAAATAGGCGGCAAGATGTTCAATCGCCGTCAAGGCGATCATTTCGCTCATGTCACTGGCTTTATTGGCGATATAGCCTTCAATATTGTGAAATAGCGCGTCAAACCCCTGATACGCCGTGAATCGCGGCGGCACCGTAAGCATCAGCTCGGGATCAATGACAGCGACCTGCGGAAACAGGGAGAGATCCTTGATCGGCGTTTTTTCACGTGTTTCCCTGTTGGTAATGACGCCGCCCATATCCGTTTCCGAACCGGTTCCCGCCGTCGTCGGTATGGCCAGGATCGGCAGCGGTTTCGCGGCAATGGCTTTGCCCTTTCCCGTACCGTTGGTAACATAATCCCAAACATCGCCGCCGTTGGCGGCGACGACGGCAATCCCCTTGGCCGCGTCAAGCACGCTGCCGCCGCCGAGGGCGACCAGAAAATCGGCTTTTACCTGCGCCGCATAATGGCCCCCGGCAGTAACCGTCGTATGCAGCGGATTCGCTTCAATCTTATCAAACAAAAACGTCTCCGCACCGGCTTGATGAAGCTGTTCTTCCGTCCGTGAAAGATAGCCGTTGACTTTTACCGATTTCCCGTTCGACACGACGATCAACGCTTTTTTCCCCGGCATCGTCTGCTTGTGGAGATTGTTCAGCTGCCCGCAGCCAAACAGCACCTTTGTCGGTATATAAAGATTAAACATAATCCATTCCCCCCTGTTTATCCGGATGCAAGTTTGATTTCCATTTCATCATAGCATTATCTTCCCTTCATGGCAAACACTGACAGCCGATTTTCCGCAAGAAGAAGATACGCCTTTATCCGCTATTTACCGGCGAGGCTTGTATGACAGATTCTTGTCGATCTCACGTCTATTGTTACAACCTTTTCACACCTTGGAGTAAATCGTCGTTTTCGCTGTAAAACCGTCTCCTTTCGTGCTAGAATAAACCCATTCTTACAAGAAGGTTTGCATCATGAAAAAAATATGGGCGCCTTTAGTTGCGTTAATGATGATGACCGCGCCGCTCTACGCAGCCGACACGGCGGCTCCGACTTCACCGGAATGGAACAGCGGCAATAATCGAGCCGTCGTTTCGCCTGATAACCGGTCCTACTCCTATCGAGATGGAAATGCCGATCAGAAAAAAGACAACGACACGGCGCAGAAAGAACCAGCGACGAATCGCTATGATCAAGCAGGCCGTACGAACAAGACGGCGCCGTCCTCCCATGTCGCCACGCGTACCCGGAACGACAACGCCGGCCAACTCAGCCGCAGCGAGGGAAAAGAAAATCGGTCTTATACGGTTGCCACGAAAGATGATAAGTATCGACAGACGAACAAGACCGATCTGAAAAAAAATGATCAACATAAGGAAAACGAAAAAAAGCTGAAGGAAAAGCAAAAAAACGAAAAAAAGGATGAAAGTGCACAGAAGTTGCCGTTCTTTCAGACAAGATAATTTCAAATTCAGCTGTCATGTATGTAAAACAAGAGCATCTCGCCGCGCGAATTCTACGGTCTATATCGCGATCGCGGCGAGATGCTCTTGTTCGCCATACTAAAAAAGCGGGGTTCATCCTCTATGAAATACTTGCATTTTCATAGTCCCAGTATATATACTATAACAATAGTATGTCGGTTCGAGCACCGCTTACGCCGTCGTCTGTCCGGTACGTTCCGGCATTTGTTATGGGAAAGGATCTATCATGAACAAAGCCATCATCCCTCTTTTTCTGTTGCTGAGCACGCCGCTGCCTCTCCTGGCCGCCGCGACGCCGGCAGCGATGCAGGAAGAGCAAGCGCAGCATTCTTTCCCGTCTCTGCGGGAAAGAATGAATTTACGGCAAGAGCTTGCCATAGAACAAACGAAAAAAACACCGGCAACACCTGTTTATGAATATAACATCCATCCCGCTCCCGCCATTGCCGACCGGTTCAACACGGCGCCGCATCCGGTCCCGACAGGGACCGCAGCAAGTACGCGACCGCTCCGCGCCGACGCGGGCTTAGCCGGCGAAAGAGGCGTTCAGGGGCGTCGCGACGATAAGCAAGAGACCACATCCCGATCTGCCGTAATGAAGGCGCCGCGAAAACGAAGAAAAACGGTAAGGATACCAAAATCGCCGAGAGAACAAGAAAAAAGGCCAATCATGCAGCCGGAAAAATCGCCAAAAAGGCTATCCAAAAAGGGATTGATGCAAAAACGGCGCCGGCCA
This sequence comes from Megasphaera vaginalis (ex Srinivasan et al. 2021), assembly GCF_000478965.1. Taxonomy (NCBI): domain Bacteria; kingdom Bacillati; phylum Bacillota; class Negativicutes; order Veillonellales; family Veillonellaceae; genus Megasphaera; species Megasphaera vaginalis (ex Srinivasan et al. 2021). The sequence goes on along the minus strand of NZ_AWXA01000057.1, from coordinate 92 downwards.
AGGCCGGCATCAAAGCGGCTAAAATGGGAGCCGACGTTGCCAGAAAAATATTGGGTTGGCTGTTCTGACAGATACAAAAAAGGAAGACTGCT
>NZ_AWXA01000056.1:0-2471 GCF_000478965.1 Megasphaera vaginalis (ex Srinivasan et al. 2021) | reverse complement strand
TCAGACAGTTAGAAATTGAAAATGTGAAGCGCGTCAAGGCCGTTACGCTGACGCCGACGGAAAATGGTTTGACCGTCATCGGCGGCCGGAATGGCCAGGGCAAGACTTCTGTATTGGATGCCATTGCCTGGGCACTGGGCGGCAACAAGCTCAAGCCGTCCGAATCGCAGCGCATTGGCAGTGCCGCTCCGCCGTCTATCCACATCGAACTCAGCAACGGTCTGGTGGTGGAACGCAAGGGGAAATCGTCGGCCCTTCATGTCATCGACCCGTCGGGACAGAAAGCCGGCCAGCAGCTCTTAGACAGCTTCATCGAAAAGCTGGCCCTGAACCTGCCGAAATTCATGGATGCCCGGAACGATGAAAAGGCCGAAACGCTCTTACAGATTATCGGAGTCGGGGACCAGCTGGCCGTTTTAGACCGTCAGGAAAAGTCGCTGTACAATCAGCGCCTGGAAGTCGGCCGAATTGCTGACCGCAAGAAGAAACACGCAGAAGAACTGGCCTGGTATCCCGATGCGCCGGCAGAACCGGTCAGTGCGTCTGACCTTATCAAGCGGCAGCAGGCCATCCTGGCCAAGAATGCCGATAACCAGCGCAAGCGGGATATGCTGGAAAGTTTAAAAGATCAGCAGACCTGCATCGACGTAGAACTGGATGAGATTGATGAAAAGATGGATGAACTGGCAGCCAAGAAGAAGGCGCTCATCAATGAACGAACCGCCGTCACGGCTGACATCAACAGCGCTGAAACGGCTTCAGCGAACTGGCAGGATGAAAGCACGGCCGAACTGGAACAGGATATCGCCAACATTGACGCCATCAATACCAAGGTCCGGGCCAATGCCGAAAAGAACCGGGTCCAGGCCGAAGCCGATGAGCTGGCCGGCCAGTACGGCGACCTGACCCAGCAGATTGAATCCGTGAAAGAACAGCGGATGAAACTGTTGGATTCGGCAGACATGCCCCTGCCAGGGCTGTCGGTCCAGGATGGAGAGCTGACGTATAACGGTCAGAAGTGGGACTGCATGAGCGGCGCAGAACAACTGCAGGTGGCTACGGCCATCGTCCGCAAACTCAACCCGGACTGCGGCTTTGTCCTTATGGATAAGCTGGAACAGATGGACTCTGAAACCTTGGCCGCCTTCGGCAAATGGCTGGAAGGGGAAGGGCTGCAGGTCATCGCTACCCGCGTCGGAACGGATGACACCTGCAGCATCATCATTGAAGACGGATACGTCAAGGCGGAACATCCCCAGGTAGGAACGAAAGAAGAAGAGCCGAAAACGGCTGCCCCGAAATGGACACCCGGCACGTTTTAGAAAGGAGTACATCATGAAGATCATCTCAGGGAAAATCATAAAGCCCCAGAAAGTCGTCATCTACGGGCCGGAAGGTATCGGCAAATCAACGTTTGCTGCGCAGTTCCCCAAGCCCCTGTTTATCGATACGGAAGGCAGCACGTCGCACCTCGAGGTAGACCGCCTTCCCAGGCCGACGTCCTGGCAGATGCTCAAGCAGTATATCAAGGACCTCAAGGGGGATACGATGGGCTACCACACCCTGGTCATCGATACGGCGGACTGGGCTGAACGGCTCTGTGAAGAAGCTATCTGCCAGTCCAATGGGAAGGTAGGCATTGAAGACTTTGGGTATGGCAAGGGCTACACCTACGTCAAGGAAGAATTCGGCCGGCTCTTAGACAGCCTGTCGGATCTAATCGACGCCGGCATGAATGTCGTCCTGACGGCTCATAGTATCATTCGAAAGTTCGAGCTCCCCGAAGAAACGGGGGCATACGACCGGTATGAGCTGAAATTGGGACAAAAAGCCGGCAATCAATGTGCCGCCCTGGCCAAAGAATGGGCGGACATGGTTCTCTTCGTGAATTACAAGGAAATCGTCATCACGACGAAGGACAACAAGAAGAAAGTCAGCGGCGGCAAGCGGGTCATGTATACGGCACACAACCCGTGCTGGGATGCTAAAAACCGGCATGGCCTGGCCGAAGAACTGCCCTTTGACTACCAGGAAATCGCGCACTGCATCCCGGTCATGAACCAAGTGACGCCGCAGCCAACGCCTGCTGAACCGGAACCCGCTCCAAAAGCACCGGATCCGCCAAAAGAATCGCCGCAGCCACCTGTCCAGGCAGAAGCCGAACAGGCCGACGTCCAGGCGAACGAAGATATTCCCCAGGCCCTGGCGGACCTCATGGCAGCCAACAATGTTACGGCCCAGGACATTCAGCAGGCCGTGGCTCATAAGGGATATTTTCCGGCAGACATGCCGATTGCAGACTACCCGGAAGATTTCGTTATGGGATGCCTTGTAGCGGCTTTTCCGCAGATGTTGCAGGTCATCAATCAGTTAAAGAAAGTTCCGTTTTAATAGGAGGTAATAACAATGACAGAAGAACGCGCATTTAGTTGGGACGAAGAAATTGAAGCAGTGGAAAACGAGTTTGTCAA
>NZ_AWXA01000055.1:0-993 GCF_000478965.1 Megasphaera vaginalis (ex Srinivasan et al. 2021) | reverse complement strand
TTTCTCCGAGCTGCATTGATTAATCCGGAGTTCGCCGATGTACTTTGCTTTCTGCGCACTCGTGGGTGTCAATTAATCCCGGATAAAGAATTTGGATATGTGATTCGTCCTATTATTCATGCAGCATACGGATTTAAGTCTCAGGCTGAATACGATCAAATGAAAGAACCGCTGCAAGATTATAGTGATCAACTGGTATCGTTGTTGCGCGAAATGCGACTGAGAATGAAAAACGGTGGTTTATTGAATTCCAAGGAATTTGTGCAAGGTAGTTTAATGGATTATGTCGATAAAAATGGATAAAGGAATGATTCGATTGGCAAAAGCATACAAGGACCCGACGGCAGAGCTTGCCATCGGCAGAATCTGCAAGACGGAACGGACGAAAAAACTGCTTTTCAAGAAAGCCGTATTGATACTGGCCGAAGTGTGCGGCTATCGGATTCGGGTGGAATTTCTACAGAAAGGGGAGAAATAATGACGGCTAAAGAGTACCTGAGCCGCATCCGGCGGCAGAACCAGATTGTTAAGCAGGTGGAAAAGGAGCTGGCTGCCGTCAAAGCGGATATTGTATCCCTGAAAGCGGCCAGTCTGGCAGAAAAGGTGTCCGGGTCCAGACACGCAGACCTGGCGGACAGCTATATCCGCCTAGAGAAATATTTCGACAAAGTCAATGCGGAGTGGGATGTACTGATTGATATGCGGGAAGAAGCCAAGACGATGATCCGGGCGCTTCCTGATGAACATCAGCAAGCCGTGTTGTACGCGCGGTATATTAACTGCCAGAACTGGGAGGATATTGCGGTCGAGATGGGGTACAGTTGGCAGGGGGTATTTAAATTGCATGGACGAGCGTTGCAGAGTTTTTCCAAGGTCAACAACATGAGAATTAAGAGTAGATAGAAGTAGACTATAAAAAGGCGTATACTGGTAGTGTAAAGAATTGCGATAAAGGAACTTAGCTGCCAGTCTGTGTGTGGGCCTCGAACTGGC
>NZ_AWXA01000054.1:0-13977 GCF_000478965.1 Megasphaera vaginalis (ex Srinivasan et al. 2021) | reverse complement strand
TTTTTTGTTTCCGCTTTATATAACCAGTTGGCTGAATACGTTGCCGATGGCGTCGGAAATGACCAGATCGGCGGAGGTGTCAAAATCGGTCGGCGATTTGTTGATAAGAACCAGCTTATGCCCTTTATAGTAGCGGATGAAACCGGCTGCAGGATAGACGACGAGCGATGTGCCGCCGATGATCAGCATGTCGGCGTGACTGATGTAGTAGAGCGCTTGTTCGACGACGCTGTTGTCGAGGCCCTCTTCATAGAGGACGACATCGGGCTTGACCGGACCGCCGCAGGCATTGCAGACGGGAACGGAATCGGCAGCTTTCATATAGTGGGCGTCAAAAAATTTATGACAATGCTCGCAGTAATTTCGATGGACACTGCCGTGCAGTTCCAGCACGTTTTTACTGCCGCCTTTCTGGTGGAGACCGTCGATATTTTGCGTAATGACAGCCTTTAACTTTCCGGCCCGTTCCAATTCGGCGAGTTTCAAATGGGCGGCGTTCGGCCGGGCGTCGAGACAGAGCATTTTGTCGTGGTAGAAGCGGAAAAATTCGTCTTTATTATGAACGTAAAACGTATGGCTGAGGATTGTTTCGGGACGGAATTTGTAGTGTTGATTATAGAGACCGTCAACGCTGCGGAAATCGGGAATGCCGCTTTCCGTCGAGACACCGGCGCCGCCGAAAAAAACGATATTATCCGATTCTTTGACCATAGCACAAAATTTTTCGATATCTGTCATTATCTGTTCCCCCTTTTAAATCGCAAAGGTATCCTGCAACAATGCGAGACCGCTTTTACTTTTGAAGAAGCGCTCTGCTGCAGCCATGATTCCCGTTGCTGTCAGACCGTCTTCATAAGCGTTGACCAGGAAATCGGCTTCCAGCAGAAGCTGCCAATCAATACCGTTTACACCGGTGTAGGTATGATGATGGCCGATGAGAAAACAGACGCGGTCGATCAATGCGGCATCATCGGTCAGGCTGGTGAGTATCTTACGCGCTTCGACGGGGCCCGTCTTTTCTTGAAACTTACCGGCAGCGGAACCGTACTGTTTTTCCGCCTGATGAATTCCTATATCATGCAGAATCGCCGCCGTGTTCAGGATCTCTTTCGTTCTGCCGTCAATGCCTTCCAGGGAAGCAAGCAGATCGGCATAGGCATAGACCTTTAACAGGTGTTGTATGCGTCGGGCGTCTCCCCGGTCATAGGCGATCACTTTTTTCAAGAGTAATGCCGTATCCATTAGCACCCTTCTTCCTTTTGTTATCACTATATCATGATTATGATGATTCTGCCACCGATGGAAAAAAAGGCGAGAAACAGGAGTCGGATAAATATGAAATAAATGTCGTATAATTTCATATTATGAAATTTCATATTGAGGAAATAATTTGTAAAAAAATAGAGAAAAAAGGAAAAAAATAGGAAAATAAGAGATTTTTTTGGTAGATAATAAAATGATGATATAGAAAAAACCTATTCTATGCCAAATCAATAAGGTATAATCAGGTATAATTATTGACATTAAGCAGAAAAAATATTACCATTTCTATATATGAAAACGAGTTTTATGTTTTGACTTGGCAACGATTGCGTGCTGGGGGAGCAATCGGCCGGTCTCATCTAAGGAGAGGAAGATTTATTATGGAGTCCAGTTTTTTTGATTCATTATCGCCTGTCGTTATGCCTGTTCTTGACTGGCTTGACGGGTTTTTGTATTACCCCGTTCTCGTTGTCGTGCTATTGATTGCCGGTCTGTATTTTACGTCGTTGACGGGATTGGTACAGTTTCGGATGTTTGCTGAAAGCATTCGTGTCGTCGCGGAAAAGCCGCAGACTGAAGGCGCCATTTCCTCTTTTCAGGCGCTGATGGTTTCCACGGCGTCCCGAGTCGGTACCGGTAATATTGTCGGTGTTTCGACGGCTATCTGTCTGGGCGGCGCCGGGGCCGTGTTCTGGATGTGGGTTGTAGCCGTTATCGGTGGCGCCAGTGCCTTTATTGAAAGCACCTTGGCGCAGATTTACAAAAAAAAGGATTCACAGGGCGGCAGCTACGGCGGTCCGGCGTATTATATCGAAAATGCGCTGCACAGTCGCTTTTTTGCCGTTATTTTTGCCGGATTGCTGATTATGACCTATGCAGTCGGTTTTAATCTGGTCGCTTCTTTCAACTTGCAGTCGACTTTTGCCGTATACAGCTTTTATAATCCCGATTCGACACCGATGGTGATTGGGGCCGTGTTGGCCGTTATTACAGGGTACTGCATTATTGGCGGCGGCAAGCGCATCGTTCATACTGCAGCGCTTATCGTTCCGCTCATGGGGCTGATTTATGTTCTTGCCGCCGTTATCGTCATCATCATGAATATTTCAATCTTGCCGCACGTTTTCGCCATGATCTTGTCCGATGCCTTTAATTTTGAGGCCATTTTCGGCGGCATTTCCGGTTCCTGTCTGCTGTACGGCGTTAAGCGCGGTCTTTTTTCCAATGAAGCCGGTATCGGATCGGCGCCGAATGCGGCGGCCACGGCTGATGTCAGTCATCCCGTAAAACAGGGGCTGGTACAGATGCTTTCCGTCTTTATCGACACCTTGCTAATTTGTACGGCAACAGCGATGATGTGTCTTTGCTCGGGGATTCCTATTACGAAGGAAGCGGCCGGCGCCGTTTATGTGCAGCAGGCCCTGACCGTCGATTTTGGCTCTTTCGGTCCGCTCCTGGTTACGATTTGTATGGTGCTTTTTGCCTTCACGACTTTGATCGGCAATTTGTTCTACGTTGATAATTGTCTGACCTATTTACACCGCAGAGAACCGAGTAAGGAATTCATGTTTGCTTATCGCATTATTGCAACATTCATCATTTTCATCGGCGCCATTATGCCGATGGCCGCCGTCTGGGATGTGGCCGATATCTTCATGGCCGGTATGTGCTTGATCAATATCCCCGCATGCGCGCTTTTGGGCAAGACGGCAATTAAAGCTATGAAAAATTATGAAGAACAGAAAAAGGCGGGGAAGAATCCCGTGTTCAAGGCTGCCGATATCGGTCTCGATTCGAGAGAACTGGATTTCTGGAAATAAGCGAAACGAACCGGGCCGCTCAGGTGGCAAGACCTCCGGGAGATGCCGTTCTTTTTCTTGACAAAGGCGTCAATAGCATTTACAATTTGTCTATATACAAGGCTTTCCTTGTAATATTACAGGTAAAAGCGATGAAAAAGACGGTCAATACGAAGGGTCTTGACAGCGAGCCGGAGAGAGTGGGAGTCCGGTGAGGACCGGTGTTGACAGATCACTTTGAAGCTGTAGCCGCGGGTCGGCTGCCGGTTTGCACCGTTATCGGCATCAAGTGGCTGCTGCGGCAGTCAATAGGGTGGTACCACGGTGACTGGCGTCTTCGTCCCTTGCGGGGCGAAGACGTTTTTTGTTTATGTTGAGGAGGAAAGAAAATGGATTACGGTAAGACCTTGCATTTGCCGGAAACGGATTTTCCCATGCGCGGCAATTTGCCGAAACGGGAACCTGATTTTTTGAAGTTCTGGCAGGAAAACAATATTTATGAAAAGCGTTTGAAAAAAAGAGAAGGGGCGCCGAAGTTTATCCTTCATGACGGCCCTCCATATGCCAACGGCAAACTCCATATCGGCCATGCGCTGAATAAAGTGCTGAAAGATGTCATTTTAAAATATAAAACACAAACGGGGCATTATACGAAATATATTCCCGGCTGGGATACGCATGGGTTGCCGATCGAGCATGCCGTTATTAAAGATACCGGGCTTAACCGACACGAAATGTCGCCTCTCGATCTGCGGAAACGATGCCATGACTATGCGTTGGAACGCGTTGCCGAGCAGAAAGCCGATTTTATCCGCTTTGGCGTGCTCGGTGATTGGGATCATCCGTACTTGACGCTTCTCAAACATGTCGAAGTAGCACAGATCGGCGTATTCGGCAAAATGGCCAAGAACGGCCACATCTACAAGGGGATGAAGGCCGTATACTGGTGTCCTCATTGTGAAACGGCGTTGGCAGAAGCGGAAATCGAATATAAAGAAGTCAAATCCTTCTCTCTTTACGTTCGCTTTAAGGCCGTTGACCTCGGTTGTCATGGGCCGCACGGTTTCGATTTGGATCATGTTTATGCGCTGATCTGGACGACAACGCCGTGGACGATTCCCGCCAATCGGGCCATTTGCGCTAATGAAGAAATTGAGTACGTTTGGGTCAACGTAGGCGGCGACGCCGTGCTGATGGCTAAAGAACTGGTTTCCTCAACACTGGCTGCGGCTAAGATTACGGATTACGTTGTCTTACCGGAGGTGATGACGGGCAAGCAGATTGAAGGCCTTGTCTTCCAGCATCCGTTCTATGGCGATCGTAAAGTTCCCGTCATTCTCGGCGCCCATGTCACACTCGAAAGCGGTACCGGTCTGGTACATACTGCGCCTGATCACGGCGCGGAAGACTTTGATGCCTGTAAGAAATATGCGGCTTGGGATTTGGGGCCCATCGGTACTGTCGGTCCCGACGGCCGGTACACGAAAGCCGTGCCGCAGTATGAAGGCCGCTTCGTCCTTGATGACGATACCCAGGTTCAGATTATCAAGGATTTGGCGCATTGCGGCGCGCTGTTTGCCAAAGCGACGCTGCGCCATCAGTATGCCCATTGTTGGCGCTGCAAAAATCCGATTATTTACCGGGCGACGGAGCAATGGTTTTCTTCCGTCGACGGATATCGGCAGAAAGCGCTGGCCGCCATTGATCAGGTAAAATGGATTCCGGACTGGGGGCATGACCGCATTTACAATATGATTCGCGACCGCGGCGACTGGTGCATTTCCCGCCAGCGCGTCTGGGGTGTGCCGATTCCTATTTTTTATTGCAAAGAATGCGGAGAAGCCATCATTAATGACGAAACCATTGCACAGCTGCAGAAAATTTTTGCTGTAGAAGGTTCCGATGCCTGGTGGGCTTATACAGAAAAAGAATTGCTTCCCGAAGGCTATACCTGCCCTCACTGCGGCAGCGGAGAATTCCGCAAAGAAAGCGATATCATGGATGTCTGGTTCGACAGCGGTTCGACACATCAAGGGGTTTTGTGCCATGATCCGGACTTGGATTATCCCTGTGAAATGTATTTGGAAGGCTCTGACCAACACCGCGGCTGGTTCAACTCGTCTTTGTTGACATCCGTCGCCATCAACGGATATGCGCCGTATAAATCGGTTTTGACCCACGGGTTTACTGTTGACGGTGAAGGGCGTAAAATGAGTAAATCCGTCGGCAATACGGTGGCGCCGCAGGAGATCATCGACCAGTACGGCGCCGACGTCATGCGGCTTTGGGTGTCATCTGCCGATTATCAGGGAGACGTCCGTCTTTCGCCGAAAATACTGAAGCAACTCAGTGATGTGTATCGGAAGATCCGCAATACGTTCCGGTTCCTGTTGGGGAATTTGGCTGATTTCGATCCCGAAACCGACGCGGTACCTTATGCGGCGATGGAAGAGATTGATAAATGGGCGCTGCTGCGGCTGGAACAGGTTTTTGAAACGGTATCGGAAGCGTATGAAAATTACCAGTTCCATACGATGTACCACGCTATTCATAACTTCTGTACCGTTGATTTGAGCGCCATTTATCTGGATATTATCAAGGATCGGCTTTACACGGAAAAAGCGGCGGCACCGATTCGCCGCAGTTCGCAGACTGCGATGTATCAGATTCTCGATACGCTGGTTAAAATCATTTCTCCTGTTCTTTCCTTTACGGCTGAAGAGGTCTGGCAGTATATGCCGGCAGTTTCCGGGAAAGAAGAAAGCGTACTGCTTACCGATTGGCCGCAAGCCCACCCGGAATATCTGGATGCCGATCTGGCAGCCCGATGGAACAAACTCCTGTCTTATCGCAGCGATTTGACCCGCATTCTGGAAGGCGCCCGCAAGGACCATACGATCGGCCATTCTCTCGATGCGGCCGTCACGATTTATGCCGAAGGCGAGGCTTACGCTGATTTGAAGCCTTACGAAAAACGGTTGGCTACGCTTCTTATTGTCAGTGAAGTCGTTCTCGTTAACGGGACGTCTCCCGTTGAGGCGGTGAGCGGCGCCGACCATCCCGACATGAAGGCTGTCGTCGTGCCGTCACCGCATGCGCGGTGCGAACGCTGCTGGACGCACAGCGAAACTGTCGGTGCCGATGCCGACAGACCGACGCTCTGTGCTCGTTGCGCCGGCGTTATGAAAGACTAACGATTTGCGGTAAAACGCTCCTGCAAACCGTCGGTTTGCAGGAGCATTTTTTATCAAAAAAAGCGTCCTCTCTTGAGGACGCTTTTTTGCAGTCAGTCTTTTTCGGCGATGCAATCGTTCAGGTCGGCGATGAGCGCATCGACGTCAATTCCGTGCGCGCCGGCACCGTCGCCGATCGTTTCGAAATGGGAAGCCATGCAGCCTACGCAACCTAGCCCATAGGACTGGAAGATTTCAATAATCTGCGGGTATTTCTGTACTGCTTCAATAATACCTGTGTCTTTCGTAATAGCCATATTTCATTCCTCCTCAGAGAGTAGCAGCAGTTTTGCCGAAAACCATCGGGATGTGTTCATTATAACATACTTTACCGTCTTGACTAGTGGCAAATACAACAGCTGAAGAAATAAAACGCCTTCAGCTATGATTCGCGACGGTCAATTCCTTACTTTCGAACTTCGGCCGTATCGAGGAGCGTGCCGTCAGGCAGAAAGGCCTGGAAGCGAAGGCTGTCATCCGTCGCTTCCAAGGTCAGGTAGTTGTCGGTTTCCGGTTGCGGCGCCAGATACTCGTCGAGGGCATGTTGCTTCCAAAGCGAAGGATAGCGAACGTTGCCGGCGACGCCGGTCAGGATGTACAGCGGGCCGGCGTCGTCACGGCGGAAGTTTTTGATATGACCGCGATTGCGGTACGTATGCAGATGAGCGGAGAGGACGACGTCGATGCCGGCGGCGTCAAAAAGGGGCATGAAGGTTTTGCCTTCTTCGGAAAAGCCTTCTTCCCGCGGTGTCGATCTGGCTTCCGGATTAAAGGCATATTGGAGCGGGTCCTTGTGCATCAAAACGACTTTCCACTTTTTTTCGCTTCTGGCGACGTCTTCTTTGAACCAGGCGATCTCGTCCGCTTCGAGGGACGGTTCAAAGTCGGCCAATTCCGAAAATTGCGTATTGAGAACGATAAAATGCACGTTGCCGTAGTCAAAGGAATAAAACTGATTGGCATAGGCTTTGCTGCCGTTATCCGGCAGTGTAAACAGATGTAAATATGTTTCCGGCATGCAGACTTGCCAGTTTTTGTCATAGGTCTCATGATTGCCTACGAGGGGAACGACGGGAATGGCGGCGATCATATTTTCGACGGCTTCAAACCAGGCATTCCATTGATACGTGTCCTGGCCGTTGTCGACGAGGTCACCCATGTTAATGAAAAAGCTCGCGTCGCCGTTTCGTTGCCAGGCCGCTCTTGCCGTTTCCGTCCAGACCGCGTAGTCGCTGGATTGGGAGTCCGGGTAAATGAGGGCTTTGAAGGCGGTGCCTGACGCCGTTTTTAAGGGGAACCAGGGGCTGCGTTTACCGTTTGTACCGATACGGTATTCGTATTCCGTACCGGCGGTCAAGCCTTTGATGAGCGCACGGTGGATGAACGTCGTCTGCCCGTTATCTGTAAAGGACTCTTCGGCGGCGGGCAAGGTGCGGACCGTCTCGTCGCCGTTGACGCGATAGTCGACGACTGCGTCCGGCTCAGACACGGCCGATTGCCACATGATCGTCCGCGACGTCGTACTGTCGGCTATAATTACTTGACGGATATTTACGGCGTCGACGGCGTCCAATAATTCGTAATGAGCGGCTGCAGCCTTCGTCGCCCGCAACGTCTGTTGTGTGACCGTTTTGGCGCCGGGGACAAACAGGTAGGTGCCGACGGCGGCTATGACGGCGACGGCGGCCAGGCTCAAATAAGTTCGTTTGGAAAGGAAGACCAATAAGATGCACCTTCTTCGTATGAAATGGGGGATATAACGTATTATAAAACAGCGTACCCCGGCGGCGTCAAGCAGTGGAACCATGCTTGTTTACAATGACCGGCCATGCCTTGACAGCAGCGGCGGAAAGGCGCTAAAATATGGCATATACAGTAATGTCTATGAACGGGAGTAAGTACCGATATTTCACCCCTTTGCAGCGAGTCGGCGGCAGTGAGAGCCCGACAGGAAGCAATATTGGGAATGGGCCCGGGAGATGCGGCCCGAAGTCAGTAGGCGCCGCCGGCGTTCCGTCGTTACGGGATGAAACACACGCAAGTGTGTGAGCCGGGCTTTGCGCCAACCGGGGTGGTACCGCGGAAACTATTCCTTTCGTCCCTTTTTTGGGGATGGAAGCTTTTTTTTTAGGAGGAATTACGATGTCAATTATTTTTTCCGGCATTCAGCCGAGCGGAAATCTTACGTTGGGAAATTATCTGGGAGCACTGCGGAATTTTGCCAAAGTGCAAGACGGCAATGAATGTTATTATTGCGTTGTCAATCAACATGCTATTACGGTGCCGCAAGATCCGCAAATGCTTCATGCGAGAACACGCCAGCTGGCGGCTATCTATCTGGCTGCCGGGCTGGATCCGGATCAATCGACGCTTTTCGTGCAGTCCGAGGTTCCTGAGCATGTGCAGCTCGGCTGGATCATGACGACCTTGTCCTATGTCGGCGAATTGGAACGCATGACGCAGTATAAAGATAAGGCGGCGAAGCGGGGAGATTCCATTCCTGCGGGTCTGTTGACCTATCCGCCGTTGATGGCGGCAGATATTCTCTTGTATCAGACCGAACTCGTACCTGTCGGCGATGATCAGAAACAACATATGGAAATTACCCGCGATTTGGCGCAGCGGTTTAATCGCCTTTACGGTGAAGTCTTCACGATTCCCGATATTCTGCTCGCCCACGACGGAACGCGCGTCATGAGTCTGCAAGAGCCGACGAAGAAGATGAGCAAATCCGATGAGAATCAGACGGCGACGATCTACCTTCTCGACGAGCCGAAGGACATCGAAAAGAAGATCAAGCGGGCGCAGACGGATAGTGAAAATGCCGTTCGCTATGACGTCAAGGCCAAACCGGGCATTTCCAATCTGATGGACATCTACGCGGCCGTTACGGATCAGTCGCATGAGGAAATCGAAGCGGCTTACGCGGGAAAAGGCTACGGCTCGTTCAAGAAGGACGTTGCCGACGCCGTCATTTCCGTTCTTGAACCGATCCAGCAGCGCTACGCCGCGTTGGTGGCGACGCCCGAACTGGACGATGTGCTGACGAAAGGAGCTGCCAAAGCCCATGCCAAAGCGGCTGCAACGTATGAAAACGTTATCCGCGCCATGGGGTTGTACCGGTAAGAAGCGATGAAAAGTCATTTTTTTGCTATCCTGGGGCGGATGAAATTCATTCGCCGTTGGAGCCTGATGCGGAATACGGAGGAAGAGAACATTCAGGAACACACGCTCCAAACGGCAATGATCGCCTATCACCTCTGTCTCCTGCGCAATACCTATTTCGGCGGCAAAACGGATCCGGCCAGAGCGGCCGTCTTGGCGATGTATCATGACGTGGCCGAAGTTTTTACAGGCGACATGCCGACACCTGTCAAGTATTTTAATCCCCTGATGCGCCGTACGTACGGCGAAGTGGAACGATTGGCACAAGAACGGCTGCTGCAAACGCTGCCGGTCGAGCTGCAGGCCGCTTATGAACCGCTTATTTGCCGGGCTGAAGACGACGCCCTGTGGCCTTTGGTAAAGGCTGCCGATACCCTCAGCGCGTATGTGAAGTGCCTTCGGGAAAAGAATGCCGGCAACCGTGAATTCAATGCGGCTTATGTGACGATCGGCGAAAAGCTGCAAAGTCTCAAGATGCCTGAAGTTGACCTGTTTCTGCGTGACTATGCGCCGAGCTTTCTGTTGTCCGTCGATGAGATCAACGGCGGTAATGATGCGTAAGTCAATGTAAGTCGGGGAGGATCCTTTCAATGACACTCAGTTTGTTTTGGTCCCGTTATCTCGTTGAGCTTCACGCGGAGCATCTTCGCAAGATCGATGAAGAATACCGCTTTTTAATAGCCAAGGAGAAATGGTCATGGTTTGTTTCCAAGATTCCTGAAGACATACAAATCCGTATTTTGCGCGGTCACAATCACGGTCCGTCGTCCTGGACCTGCCGCATGTGGCTTAATCAGATGCTGGCGTGGTTGAAAGAAGATAAGCCGCAGGCTGTATATGAGGCGGTTGCGGCGCGAATCCGCGAGCTCGATAATAAAGGCGCCGATTATTTTGAAAAAACAGCGGCCCGCAGCCTTTCGCAAGAAGAGCTTGCCGCCTTTCGCAAGGCAGGTTATTTTTTATGCGATCAGCAGCGGCAGACAGAATATTGAGGAGGTAAAGAGATGAACAGAAAGCGCGTACGGCAGTGGATGCAGCGGCTTTGTCTGCTCCTTCTCTGCCTTTTATTGGCGCCCTTCGCTTATGCTGCCGGAGATGTGCATGTTATTGCCATTGACGGAGAAATAGACGGCACCCAGGCCGCTTTGGTGCAGCGTGTATTGGCCGATGCGGCGGACAATGATGACGCCGCCGTCGTCGTGTCGGTCAACACGCTCGGCGGCAGGGTGGACAGTGCTTTGAAGATTCGCGATGCGTTGCAGCAGGCGTCGATACCGACGATCGCGTATATTCCTTCGCGAGCCTGGTCGGCAGGTGCGCTGATTGCCCTTTCGTGCCGGCATATTGTGATGGCGCCCGGCAGCAGCATCGGGGCGGCGGAGCCGATTCCCGACACGGAAAAAAATATTGCCGCCTTACGGGCGGAGTTTGCCGCGACTGCAGGCCGGACCGGCCACAATCCCCGCGTCGCCGAAGCGATGGTCGATAAAACCTTGGGATTCCCAGGCTATGCCGAACCGGGGCAATTGCTTTCGCTGACGGACAGACAGGCGGCGGACCTGGATATTTCTGAAGGCAGTGCTGCCGATGTCGGCGCCGCTCTGGGCCTTTTCAGCCTGGGCGACGCACGGCTGATCTATGAGGAACGCGGCCTTCGTGACGGAGCCGTCGGCGTTTTGCAATATGAATATGTGCGCATGGTGCTGGTTGCGCTTATTTTGATGGCGATTCTGGCCGAAATCAAGACGGCCGGCATCGGCGCCGGTCTGGTTACGGCCGTGTTGTTGGGCGCGATGCTTTTTGTCAGCGGCGACGGCTCCTTTGCCGATTCGCTGAAAATCGGCGCGGCCTTTATCAGCTCGCTGGTTCTTATCGCGCTGGAGCTCGTTACGCCGGGAGTCGGTATTTTCGGCATCAGCGGCGTTATACTGTTGTTCGCCAGTCTGTTCTACCTGCTGGGGGCTACGGCGGAAGCGGTCTATCTTTTGGCCGGCGCTGTCCTTATTGCGGCGATTTTCTTTGTCCTCGTCGGCCGCCGGCTGCCGCAGAGCAGACTGCTTAATAAATTGGCGCTAAAAGACCGTTCGACGAAGGAAAAGGGATATTCCTCGCAAGAGGACAAAAGCCGTTTTCTCCATCAAGAGGGAACGACGATCACGATCTTGCGCCCTGCCGGTACGATCCGTATCGGCAAAGAACGGGTTGATGCCGTTACGGACGGCGCGTTCATCGACAGGGACACGCCGGTTCGCGTCGTTCGTATCGACGGCGGCTGCGTCGTCGTAGAGCCTAGTGTGAAAGATTGTTAAGGAGGAGGGAATTCTATGTCACTCATTTCATTTTTGGCAGTGCCGATCATCGTCATCATCGCGGCGGTCGTCATTATCTCGTTGTTTCTCCATTTCGTACCGCTCGGGCTTTGGATTTCAGCGATGGCCGCCGGCGTTTCCGTCGGGATCGTCAATCTGATCGGCATGCGCCTGCGGCGTGTCGTGCCGTCAAAAATTATTTTGCCGCTAGTAAAATCGAATAAAGCCGGTCTCGATATCAACGTCAATCAGTTGGAAGCCCATTACCTGGCCGGCGGCGATGTGGATCGCGTTGTCGACGCCTTGATTGCAGCTCATCGAGCGGCCATGTCGCTCACTTTTGAACGGGCCTGCGCCATCGATTTGGCAGGTCGTGATGTCCTGGAAGCGGTGCAGATGAGCGTTAATCCGAAGGTTATCGAAACGCCGTTTATATCGGCAGTGGCGCAAAACGGGATTGAGTTGAAAGTACGGGCCCGTGTAACCGTTCGTGCCAATATCGACCGTCTCGTCGGCGGCGCCGGAGAAGCGACGGTCATCGCCCGCGTCGGCGAGGGGATCGTTACCAGCGTCGGCTCGGCGAGCGATCATTCGGAGGTTCTGGAAAATCCCGATGAAATCTCAAAAACGGTTTTAAATAAGGGGCTCGACGCCGGCACGGCGTTTCAGATCTTGTCCATTGATATTGCCGATGTCGATGTGGGACGCAATATCGGCGCCAGATTGCAGACCGACCAGGCCGAAGCCGATAAGCAGATCGCGCAGGCAAAGGCCGAAGAACGGCGGGCCATGGCTGTGGCCAAGGAACAGGAAATGCACGCCTACACGCAGGAAATGCAGGCGAAAGTCGTGGAAGCACAGGCCGCCGTGCCGTTGGCATTGGCGCAGGCCCTGAAAGACGGCAATATGGGCGTTATGGATTACTATACGATGAATAATGTCCTGGCCGATACGAAGATGCGTACGGCAGTTGCCGATGCGGGCATGCCGCCGGTACAGGGCGGAGAGATCAGGACGAAAACGACACATGCGAATCGCGAAGAAGATTAGGAGGGCTTATGGAGTGGATCTGGTTGGTCATTCTCTTTATCGCCTTCTCTGCCCTGCCTGACTTGCTGCGCAAAAAACGCCGCTACAAACCGCGGCAAGTGCCGACGCCAAGGCCGCGGCAGGACGCGGAGAAGGATGCCGCCGCGCGGCGCGAAGGGCCGCAGCCTGAAAGCAGACGGCCGGCGCCGTTGCACGTGTCGGACGAGGCGCCTGCCGAAAGGGCGGGACAATCGCCGCAGACAGAAGTAAGCGCGGTGACGGCACAATCGCAAACGACGGCGGTCAAGACCTTGCGCGAAGTCGCTTCCGAACAGGCTTGGAGCCGCCTGACACCGCCACATCGCGCACTTTACAGCGGCCTCATCTGGTCGGAGTTGTGGCAGCCGCCGGTGGCTGTACGGAGAAAGAGGAAGTAAATTATGATTGAAGAAAGACGGATTACCATAAAAGGAATCCCCTGCCTGTCCGTTGTTGCCGATACGGCACCGAAGGGCGTGATCATTTTTTATCACGGCTGGTCGTCAACGAAGGAACTGCAGTCCCTTCGCGGCCGGATATTGGCGGCTTACGGGTATGATGTCCTGATTCCCGAAGCGGTCCATCACGGCGAACGGGGGACGATCGATTACACGGCGCCGGAAGCTTATGAGCTGTTTTGGAAAACGATCTTGCAGAATGTGGAAGAAGCGGGATGTCTTCTCGATTATATCGGCGGAGCATATCCCGACTTGCCGGTTTTTGTCATGGGGCATTCGCTCGGCGGTTTTTCCGCCTTAGGCGTGCTGACTTGGCAGGAACGGGTGCAGGCCGCCGTCGCGCTCAACGGTTCAGGCTGGTGGAACGAGTCGGAACGACGCTTTCGTTCGGCGCTGCATATAGATATTCCCGAAGGATACGAAGCGCTGCTGGCAGAAATCGATCGGTATGATCCGTATGGGCATACAGAACGGTTGGCAGGAAAAGCCGTTCTGGCTCTGCATGGCGGCAGTGATCCTACGGTGGATAAGGAGGCGCAGCTCCTGTTTGTTGAGAAACTGCGGCGGCAAGGACTGGCGTGCAGCCTGATCCTTTACGAGGGCTTGGGGCATTTCGTTACAACCAATATGTTGGGCGATGCCTTGTCCTGGCTGGAAACGATATAAATAAAAACATGCACTT
>NZ_AWXA01000053.1:0-139100 GCF_000478965.1 Megasphaera vaginalis (ex Srinivasan et al. 2021) | reverse complement strand
TCTTCTGCCTCACCACCGGGACAGAAAAGAAAGTTTTTTTGTACAACAATGATGAAAAACGGTAACCGCTCCGCAGCAAACCGCCTTTACAAAATAAGCAGGAGCGGCTTTTTTATATGATCCGTTTCTGATCCACCCTGCCCCTTCCGTCAGCTCCGCTGACACCTTCCCTGTGTCCGGGGACGGCTTTTCTGTATGAGTCATTTCCTTATTTTAGGGTTTAACTCATGTAAAAACTATGAATTCTTTCTTCCTTATTCGTTCGCTGCCCCCGCTCCGGGGGAAGTGCCGGGCCTTGCGAGGCGATAGGGGCAATTTGGCGTACACAGGTTAGAATATTTAAATCTTGTATCCTTTGCCTAGATTCTTCACTTCGTTCAAGAATGACAGGCAAGTATTTATACTGTTCTGTAAGAAACTATTTTTTCGTTTTTGCTCACACTTGCCCCTTCTGTCAACCTGTCGGTTGACACCTTAGCCAAGGCAAAGCGTCTCACACACTTTTGCAGCGTCGCTCCGCTCCTCGAAAAGTGGTTCGCTTGCTTCCCGACAAGCGGGGACGGCTTTTATTTTGCATTTTTCTTTTTATTTCTTATCAGTCGGAACTGCTTTTTTTATATGAGTTACTTCAATATTTTTTGTTTTCACTCATAAAATAAAAAGCACGGAACCTTTTTCTGTTCCGTGCTTTTTTGTTGCTCTTATTTTTTATTAAATAGCGGATCTTCCTCGTCAATTACGGGAATTCCTTTGTTTCGTAAGGCTTCCGCCAAAATTCCGATCCCTTTGATTTTTCGTCCCGTGAACGTGCCGTCATAGATTTCATGCACGCCGCAGGTTGGACTCCGTGACTTCAGTACAGCCAGCGCCACCGGCGTATCCCCGATTTCTTCCAATACCTTTTCCACGCCTTTTCTGTATTTTTTGTCCACATCTTTTCCGTGACAGTCCGTGACTTTTCCGTCGACAATTTCTACAGGCGGACGCGGACAAGGCATACCTGCCTCTATTTCCGGACAGACGGGAATCACTTCTTTTCCGCGGCAAAAATCGACAACTTCCTGCCGGTAATTATCGCCGCCGTTATATTTACACCGCTTGCCCAGTAAACAGGCACTCACTATGATTTTCATATGTTCCTCCCTTATCTGACTCCAGTATAGCAGAATTGCATTTTGACCTGTAGTCATGTATCATTATATATATACATTTTATTCTAAATTTATTATTTACCGTTTTATAAAAATTTTTTCACTCCTAACCATTTTCATTTAGCAGTGATTAGTGATAAAATAGTTACCGAGAAGAATACATGTTTCTTACTTCTTTGATTGCACCTGTGTGTATAATCAAAAGCTAAAGAGATGTCTTCCTCTCTTCTTTGCGTATTCAAATACAGAAAGGGGTTTCATGTTTTTCGTTAAACCGCTGGGAGCGGTCCTCGCTCTCGCTTTATGTCTGCCTGTCACAGGACTTGCCGGGACACCGGAAAGAACGGCCGGCATGACATCTTCTGTAGGAAACCGGGAGGAAGAATTTCATTATTCTTCTTTGTCTGCTTATGGAGAACCGGGGTATTCCCAATCTTCCACTTTATTTTTCAATGACGGATTCGAAAGACTGACCATTTTTGAGATGGAGCATCATGACGGACAGATGATCATCACAATCCGTCGGAATATGAACATTTTATGGAAGGGTACCTATTCCGTAAAATCTCCTTATTTTTCCGTACAACGCCATGACATCCTCGGGCATATCACCTTTGAAATTACCGCCGGTGAGCATATTCTCTACGGCGAAATTGATGAGAATGACCGCTGGGATATTAAGGAAAAATCAAGGAAACAGAGTGAAAAAGTACCTCTTCCTCTTTCAGAGCCGTCTTTAGCGGATAACCGACGGTAATCGGCCGATCGGTCTGTTTCTGTGCATAATGCCGGTGACTGCGAATTTCCATGTTTTACGTTTTACAGCCAGGTGATATTCATGAAAAAACAAATCCATTTACACCCGAAGGACCTTGAAAAAAGCGACCAGATGGGTCTGACCTACAACCTGGGCCGGGCACACAAGCGGATGCTTCTGAAGCAAACGAACATTATGAAAAAGTACGGTCTTACTGCCAGACAGGCACTGATCATTGCTTATTTATCGACTCACAAAAAAGAAGTGGTCACCCAGAAAGTGCTGGAGGACCATCTTCATCTGACCAATCCGACCATTACGGTCATGATTAAAAAAGGGCTGATCAGAAAAGAGCGTCTTCCTGAAGATGCAAGAAAATACCGGCTCTTCCTCACCGACAGGGCAAGAGAAGTGGAAGAAGTCAGTCACAAAGAAGCCGTTGCCTTGGATCAGCGTTTCTACGCCGGTGTTTCCGACACGGACATGAAAATATTCCAAGGTGTGTTGAACAAAATTCTGAAAAATCTGGATATGGCATAAAAAATCACGCCGCTCTCAAAAAAGGGCGGCGTTTTTGTATGCACTTTTACAGCGGGTAGCAAAGTAAATATAAATGTTCTTCCTTAGCGTCAGCTATTCCTGAAAAAAAGCAAATGCACACAGGTCGAATCACTTTTTCGTGCCTGCTCCAACTTGCCCCTTCCGTCAACCTGTCAGTTGACACCTTCCCCGACAAGCGGGGACGGCTTACGGTTCGTATTCTTTTCTTTTTAGGCAATAAATCATTTACTGTCATACCGAAACCCAAAGCACCCCTGCCGTCATTCTTGAGCGGTGGAAGTATGCGGATGAGCAGAACGGAACCACAGCGTGATGAGTGATCGCGAAGAATCCGGCATAGGATAATCGCAAAAAGTGTATTTAACACCCGTATTCTTTGCCCAGATTCTTCACTCTGAGTCGATTTCCTTTTATTACATTACGGTCATAGCGGTTTTTACTATCGTTCGAGAATGACAGGCAGATATTTACTACTGTTCTGTAAGAAACTCTTTTACATGTCTGCTCACCCTTGCCCCTTCTGTCAGCTCCGCTGACACCTTCCCCGACAAGCGGGGACGGCTTTTTAATGTGAATCATTTAATTATTTTTGCTTTTTCTTATATAAAAAACATAAATTCTTTTTTCCGTAGTCGTTCGCTTCCCCCGAACACGGAGGGAAGTGCCGAGCCTTGCGAGGCGATAGGGGCAAGTCTGCGTACACAGGTTAAAACATTTAAATCTTGTTTCCTCTGCCCGGATTCTTACCGCTCTCGTTAGTCGGGTATGGCGTTTCACTCATTTTTACAGCGTCGCTCCGCTCCCCGGAAAATGGTTCACTTGCCATCACTTCGTTCGAGAATGACAGGCAAGTATTTACTGTTGCTTTGTAAGAAACTGTTTTTCATATCGGCTCACACTCGCCCCTTCTGTCAGCTCCGCTGACACCTTCCCCGACAAGCGGGGACGGCTTACGGTTCGTGTTCTTTCCTTTATTTTCCATCATGCGGGGACGGCATGGATTATCGTCAAAATCGCATTTAAATAATAAAAACTATAATTTTTTCTTCCTTAGTGTCAGCTTCCCCCGAACTCGGTGGCAAGTGCCGAGCCTGCGAGGCGATAGGGGCAAGTCTGCGTACACAGGTTAGAATATGTAATACTTACAACCTCTGCCAGATTCTTACCGCTCTCGTTGGTCGGGTATGGCGTTTCACTCACTTTTACAGCGTCGCTTTGCTCCCCGGAAAATGGTTCACTTGCCATCACTCTACCCCATACTTTTTTATTTCTCTATTCCCGACCGCTTTTTACCGCCGTTCAAGAATGACAGGCAAGTATTTAATACCACTTTAGTAGAAACTGTTTTTCCATTTTTTGCTCATACTTGCCCCTTCCGACGGCTACCGCCGCCACCTTCCCCGACGAGCGGGGACGGCTTACGATTTGCATTCTTTCTTTTTGATACAACAGTGAAGAATTCCTTGGAAACGTAATTAACCCCTGCCGTCATTCTTGAGCGGTGATAAGCATGCGGATGAGCAGAACGGAACCACAGCGTGATGAGTGATAGCGAAGAATCCGGCATAGGATAATCGCAAAAAGTATATTTAACACTCGTATTCTTTGCCCGGATTCTTACCGCTCCCGTTGGTCGGGTATGGCTTTTTGATGTGAGTCATTTCCTTATTTTTTTGTTTTTACCTGCTATTTCTTTCCCGGTGTATTATTTCCCTTGCCTGTAGTACTATATAGTAAATAGATACATACAGGGATATTTTTATTTTTCAAGGAGATTGTATGAGAAAAACTAAAATTATCTGCACCATCGGTCCCCGCCAGGACGATTATGAAATCATGAAAAAAAATGGCTCTCCAGATGGACGTCGCCCGTTTCAATTTTTCCCACGGTACCCGGGAGAGCCACAAGGAAAAACTTGTCATGCTCCGGAAAGCAGCTCTTGAAGCAGGCCGTCCCATCGCCGCTATGCTGGATACGAAAGGGCCGGAGATACGGACCGGTTTGCTGAAGGACCACCGTCCCCTGCTTCTTCAAAAAGGCGGCTCCCTTGTACTCACTGCCGATGCGGAAAATGCGGCGGATAAAGTTTTTATCAACTACCCCGCCATCCTCAAAGATATCCGCCCGGGGCATCATATCCTCATCGATGACGGGCTGATTGACCTTGTCGTGAAAGACGTGAACGGCTGTGACATTTTGTGCGAAGTCATCAGCGGCGGCGAGCTGGGCGAGCAAAAAGGCGTGAACATACCGGATATTCCCGTCCGTCTTCCGGCGCTTACGGAAAAAGACAAAGAGGATATTCTTTTTGCCATAGAAAATGATTTCGACTTTATCGCCGCCTCTTTCGTCCGCGATGCTTCCTGCATTGAAGAAATCCGCCGGATTCTTTCGGAAAAAAACTCAAAAATCAAAATTATTGCCAAAATCGAATCCCAAGAAGGAGTAAAAAACTTCCATGAAATCGTCGTTGCCGCTGACGGTATCATGATTGCCCGCGGAGATTTGGGGGTCGAAGTGAATCCGAAAATGCTCCCCCGTCTCCAGAAAGACATGATTAAGAAATGTAATTATGAGGGAAAGATTGTCATCACCGCCACGCAGATTTCGGGAAATACGGCTCTTCTCCTCTCGAAGTACCGCCCCGATGTAGATATTTTTGCTCTGTCGCCCGATGAAATCACGGTCCGCCAAATGATGCTCTTCTGGGGAGTCCGCCCGCTTTTGGCACCCCGTTACGAATCGACAGACATCATATTTGAGAAATCCATAGAAAAATTGCAAAAAAGAAGGCTATATCAAGAAAAATAGATCTTTGTGTCATCACCGCCGGTATTTTCTCGGGAAATCTGAAAAAAAGAAAATACCGCCGCCACAAATATCATGCGCATCATGGAAGTATAATTTCATCAGAACAATCAAAAACCCTTATGACCGCCATCACCGCCATAAGGGTTTTCTTTATTTTTATTTCTTTTCCAACTTTCCGCCGTAAACGGGGAAACGTCCGAACTCACCGTAGTCTTTTATTTTTTCCAAATGTATCAGCAGGTCCATATCCTCTTTTGAAATCGTGAAATCAATTTCTGCATTTTCTTTCATCCGCAAAGGCGATGTCGTCTTCGGAAGAACCACCGTATCCAGCTGCCAGTCGTAACGGATACAGAGCTGTGCCACCGTCACTTTGTACTTTTCCGCCATTTCGCAAAGTACCTTGTTCTTCAGCGCCTCTCCGTGGGCAATCGGCGAATATGCTTCCACCACAATATCTTGTTTCTTGCAGAAATCAATGAGTGCGAGCGGTGTATTTCCCGCATGACAGAGAATCTGATTCACCATCGGCTTGATACGGGCGGTTTCCAAAATATTTTCCAAATCCTTCTCCAGGAAATTGGAAACACCGATGGCTTTCACTTTTCCGCTCTCGTACGCCTCTTCCAACGCCCGCCAGACTTCCCTGTTTTCCTTCTCGTAACGGTATTCCGATTGGTTCACTTCCGTCCACGGCTGGGGCGAATGGATAATCATCAAATCCAGATAAGAAAGCCCCATTTTTTCCAGCGTTCCGTCAATAGATTCCATGGCCGCTTCATAGCTTTTATGCTCTGCCGCCACTTTCGAGGTGACAAAAATTTCCTCCCGTCCGAGACCGCAGGAAAGAAGACCTTCCCCGACACCCCGCTCATTTCTGTACGTCTGGGCGGTATCGATATGGCGGTACCCGATTTTAACCGCCGACCGCACCGCCTCAGCGGCCTCGCCGTCTTTAATAAACCAGGTTCCCAGTCCCAGCTTGGGAATCTTTTTTCCGTTATGCAAAGATAATATTTCATCAAATATCATAGTATCCCTCCTTAGTTCTATTGTATAAAAAAGAAATACCCGAGGCAAATGTCCATAAAAAAACCACCCTCACGAGTGGCTTTTTCATTCTTTCATTTATGCTTTTTTCATAGCTTCCAGTTGCGCCAGAATTTCACGAATCTGTTCTTTCTGTGCTGCCAATTCTTCGTCCTGCCGTCTGATAATTTCATCCTGCCGGCTGATACGCTGTGCCAGTTGCGCTTTGGAAACGCCTGCATACGGGGAGGTTCCCTCTCCGACTTTGAAGGAAACACCGGCATTGATCATGTTTTCTCCACCGCCGAAAGAACCGCCGATGCTGACCATTTGGTTTTCATTAGGACGATAGAACGCGCCGATAGCCAAGGCATTGGATCCTTTGTAGTGACCGTAACCGGCAGCAAAGTTCCACTTATCTTCCGGATCGAAATCAAGCGGATGGAGTGCGGCAAGAGCAGCCGAACCTGCGCCCACCTTGTTCACACGGCTGTCCAATTCTCCCATGCCGTTTACTAAAGCACCGATCTCTCCTGCATTTGCTTGAACCTGTTTGTCCATGGCAGTCAGATTTTCACCAACTGTTTTATCTTTCTTGACATAGGCTCCGTCTTCTGCCACGGCTGAATCTGTACCCAATTTACCCATTCCGTTTACCAGGTCACTGATTCCCTTATCCAAGGCGGTCAAGTTTTGGCCTGCCGTATTATCTTTCTTGATGTAGTTTCCGTCATTGGCAACTCTTGTTTCGTTGTAAACGGTGCCGCCCGTGACAATGCCCTTATCGTCTTTCGCGACCTTGCCGTCCGTCTTGACGTTCAGTTTGTAGTTGGTACTTCCATCCGCGTTTTTATTTGTATCGTCTACGGTTACGGTGTCACTGTTCGCAATGGTATTTCTCGTGTCCGTCACGTTACCGACAAAATCGGCAAGGTTGACATCATAGGTTTGGTTGTCATTTCTCGTGAATGTGATTTTCTTATTCGCCGCGTCATACGTGCCGCCGGTCGTGTAAGTATTGGTAGCCGAAATTTTGTAGCTGCCTTTCGCGCTTCCCGCTTCGACTTTGATATTGTCGCCCGCTTCGATAGTGGTCTTGGCCGCCGCGATTTCCTGTACCGCTTTCAGCTGCGCGAAGTTCACCGCGTCGGTATCTTTTGTGCCGGCGGCTACGTTGGTAATGACGTTTTTGCCTGCGTCAATACCATCAGTGGTGACCGACGGACCGCCTTGCACGGTCAAACCGTCCTTATTGATCGTCGTGTTTCCGGCTTTGATGCTTCCGTTTTGGCCCAGGTCGATATTCTCGGCAAGACTTACTTTGTAGTTTTTACCACCCCCGTTATTGGTTCCTTCTTCCGTAACGGAAATATTGGTTCCTGCTGCGACCGAGGTGTGTTTTTGTGCTTCCGCGCCCGTTTGGGGGATTTTGCTTTCTACCGCTTTCAGCTGATAGACATTCACCGCATCCGTATCTTTTGTTCCTGCCGCTACATTGATAATCTGGCGGGTAATGCCCTCTTTTTCATTGCCGACGGATACGGCACCTCCGGTGGACATAAGTTTGCCGAAAATCTGTCCGTACCGGGCATTCAGATCATTAATCGTCTTAAAGTCCGGTCTCATTGCCACATCTGTCTCTTGACGATGATCACTTGCTTTTTTCCATGCATCGTATTTTTCTGTAATGGCTTTTTTGTTTTCCTCGGTCGAATTTTCAGCATACGCAATGCGAGCTTCATTGATTTCTCTAAAGGCCTTCCGCTCCGCGTCTATAGCAGCATGCCATGCTTTGGCTCTAGTATAAGCATCTTTATTCTTTTCCACATCGTCTTTCCAGCTCTTGTATTCTTCCGCTTTTCCCAGGTACGTTGCCACTTCTTCTGCCGTCTGTCCTACGGCTCCCGGCATATAACCGACAACACCTGCCCCGCGTGAGGAAACACTGCTTTCGCCAAGTGCCACGCCTGTACTTGCATGCACTTCTGCATATCTGCCGATCGCGACGCCGCCCAAAGCACTTCCTTTTGCTGCACGTCCTATAGCAATGACGGCATCTGCATCACCATGAGTGCCGAAACCGATTCCGATGCTGTCCGTGTACATGGCAGAACTTTGATGTCCCAGAGCAACAGCATTTTCTCCCATAGACTTATTTCCTGCCCCGATTGCGATGCCTTCATATACGATATTTTTCGAACCCATAGCGAGGATGCCCGAAGTGCCCATGACTGTATTATTGGTTCCTACAAGCGTTGCTCCGTATGCATATTCAAGATCAGGTTTCAATCCGTACGCTTTGTTTTGATTTCCTACGAGGACCGTTTCGTATCCTTCATTTGTATTACTCGTACCGACCGATAAACTGTCTCTGAATTTCGTTGTCGACCCCGGTCCTATGGCGACAGAGTTTTCCCCTTTGGCACCTTTACCATCATTATTGATCTGATCCTTTGACTTCACGGAGAAATAAGGAATGGCGGGATCGCCCGCTGCATCGACAACGGTGCAAGAAATACTGAGCGCTGTCAATACGGCAGCGCACAAAGCGACAGACTTTTTACCTTTACTAATCATTAAAATGTCTCCCTTCTATAATACGGCCGGACAATCGGTTTTCTCAAAATGCGGAAAGCAAAAGAATCATGCGGAAGTGCCGCTTTCTCCATTTTTCAACCCAGTCCGGCAAAATAAAGACTGGTTCATAAGAGCTTTTAGAAATATTTTATTGTAAATAAAATTTAGGCAGATTTTTGTATCAATATTACCTTTCATTTAAGATTATACTCCCCCCCCAAATGATGTTGGCAACCGCTTTTTTGTGTCTGTCGCTTCTGAATTTTTTACTTTTTCTTCCTCGATGCATAATAAAATACCTGCTCCATACAAAAGGAACAGGTATTTTATTTACTTCCTATTTTTTAAAGAACTTTATCGTATGATATCTCTGCTTTTCTTATGCTTTCTTTTTAGAATGCAAAACGGGCAGAAAGCATAAATGTTCTCGGCATGGAAAGACCGAATGTGGTAGAGCTTCCTCTTCCCATCCAGTAGTCTTTATTTGTCAGGTTATAGCACATAGCGGTGAGCGATACGGGAACGCTTCCGAGCTGTGTCCTGTATTTCACACCTAAGTCAAATGTGGTGTAAGACGGAATCTTTGTTGCCTTGGATGGTATATGGATATTCGGAAAAAGTGGAGTTTTCTGTTGTTTTCTCGACTTTCCCGGTTATTCCCTTAAACAAATATATCAGAAATCTTCAAAGGCGGCGATAAGTTCTTTTGTATATGCCTGTTTCGGATTTTTATATAAGACTTCGGTTTTCTCCATTTCTATGAGGCGTCCCGCTTTTAATATCCCTATGCGGTCGGCACAGGAATGGAGCAGGTCCAGGTCATGGGAAATGAAGAGGTAGGAAATATTTTGTTCTTTTTGTATTTCTTTTAATATATCGATAATTTGTGCCTGCACGGATACATCAAGCATAGACGTCGGTTCGTCAAGAATCAGAAGCCGCGGTTTCAGAAACAGCAGGCGGGCAAGGCATATTCTTTGCACTTCGCCGCCGGATAACTGGTGCGGTCTCCGGTCCAGCAATTCTTCCCGCAATTGGAACCGTTCCATGACTTTCGGAATTTCCTTTTCATAGTCTACGGATATTCCCTGTATCCTTGACGGTTCTTTCATCGATTCGATGATTTTCATTCTCGGATTCAATGAGGCCAGAGGATTTTGGAAAAGCATTTGTATTTCCCTGTTCTTCCCCGCTTTATTGGTGATATCTTTTCCGTCAAAGAAAAGTTTCCCTTTTTGTATCTGTATAAGCCCCATGATGATTCTTGAAATCGTCGATTTCCCGGCGCCGCTGGCTCCCGTAAGTCCGACGGTTTCACCCGCTTCTATGGTGAAGGATATGTCATGAAGAATTTCTTTTTTCTCTTTATGTATCCATCCCGTTTCAAATTCTTTACAGATGTGTTCTGCAGAAAGGAGTGTCATCGGTCCGCCTCCTTTATTTTCGAATGCCTGTTTCTGTCAGGAGCGGCGGCAAAGAGTTTTTTGGTATAGTCATGGTCCGGATTTTGAAATATGTCCGCCGTTTTCCCGAATTCCACTAAATCTCCTTTATAAATAATCGCCGTGCGGTCCGATATCCGTTCCGCCAGACGCAGGTCGTGGGTAATCAGAATAATTCCGATTCCTTGTTTTTTCAACTGCCGGAATGCTTCTGCCACTTGTTCCCGTACAAAAGCATCCAAACCTTTTGTCGGTTCGTCGGCAATCAGCCATTCCGGATGCGGCAGTGTCATCATCGCTGTCATGACACGCTGTGCCATACCGCCGGAAAGTTGGTACGGGTAGTTATCCCAGATATCTTCCGCCTCTTTGAGTCCGTATTTCTGCAGTTGGCGGATTCCGTTTTCCTTTTCTTCTTCTTCTTTTTTCTTTCTGTGGAAACAGATGCCTTCAAGGACCTGTTTTCCGATTTTCATAAGAGGATTCATGGCGGCTACGGGATCCTGGGCAATCCAGCCTATTCTGTCTCCCCTCACTTTGTTCATTTCTTTTTCCGGCAGACGGAGCAGATTTGTTTCTCCCAGATAAATCTCGCCCTCTATGACCGCCGAATCGTCAAGCAGCCTTATAACGGCACTTCCGAGAATGGATTTACCGCTTCCCGACTCGCCGATAACGGCTGTGATTTCTCCCTGTTTGAGCGTAAGGCTCACCGGATTCAGTACACGTCTCTGTTCTTTCCCTTCAGGAAAGGAGACGGATAGATTTTTGATTTCTATGTCCATGTCATTTCTCCTTTTCAAAGGGGGATTTTTTGATTTGCAAAAAGTCTCGCAGAGCGTCCCCGATAAGATTGATGGAAAGGCAGAAGAGAGTGATTCCGATGCCCGGTGCCATAATCATGAGGGGATAAGAACGGAAATAGGTACGGGCATCGCTGATCATGACGCCCCAGTCTGCAGTGGGCGGAGATACACCGAGTCCGAGGTACGACAGAGCCGCCGCTGAAAGAAGTGATGTTCCCGTCCGGAGTGTAAAGAGGACAATAATCACGGGCAGAAGATTGGGAAGTACATATTTCGTAAGAATATACCAATGCCCCGCTCCGAGACTCCGTATACCCTCCATATACGTTTCTCCTTTTATACGCCGCACTTCATTACGGACAATACGGGAGAATCCTGTCCACGAGGTCAGGGTCAGGGCAATAATGATACGTGCATTATTTTCGGGAAGAATCGCTGCAATCGCTATCATAAGGCTCGTTCCGGGGAGTCCCTGGAAAACGGCAACCAAAGACTGGATGGCTTTATCGATAAATCCGCCGAAATATCCGCCTGCCATACCGAGCGTAAGTCCCACAAGCATGGTACAAAGTGCCGCACAGAAAGCAAAAGCAACTGACGAGCGTGCACCGTAAATCGTCCGGGAAAGGATATCTCTTCCCAAAGCATCTGTGCCGAGCCAGTGGGCCGGCGAGCTGTATTCCAATATTTCGTCCATCGATACGGCAGAAGGATCATAAGGAGCTATCCACGGTGCAAAGACGGCGGCCGCCACGATAACGGTAACGGTCAAGGCGGCAAAGCCGTAAAGGATATGGAGATACGTTGTTTTCCGTTTCATCCGTTTTCTCCTTTCCGTACCAACGGGTTCAGAAGATAGCAAATGATATCCACTGCATAGTTAAATACGATAAAGACGGTACCGCTGACAATGACATAGCCTTGAATGACGGGATAATCTCTTCCCCATATCGCCGCGAGAACGTAACTTCCCAGTCCGGGAATGGAAAACATGTCTTCAATAATGACGGACCCGCCGAGAACGGAACCGAAGTACGTTCCCAGAAGAGTGATGACGGGAATTAAGGAGTTCGGCAATACATGGCGTTTCATGATGAGGGACAGCGGAATTCCTTTCGCTTTTTCCGTCAGGATAAATTCTTTTTCCATCACTTCAAGCATGGTCGTCTGCTGAAGACGCATCACCGCCGCCATCGTTCCCAAAGCGAGGACGAAAGAGGGCATAATCATCTGCCGTATCGTCCCGTATCCGCTGGACGGAAGAATCTGTAAATGTTCCGAGAAAAGAAGCATGCAAAGAATGGCCATCCAGAAAGACGGAATGGAAATACAAAGAAGCGACAGGATACGGAGTCCGAATTCGGAAACGCTGTCTTTTTTCCGTGCCGCCCATACGCCGAGAGGAACGCCGAGACAAATAACCCAGCCGATAGCACAAACGGCAAGGTGGAGCGTGACGGGGAATCGTCTCAAGATTTCATTCAGAACAGGTTTTTGCGTCAGGTAGGAATTTCCGAGATCCCCCTGTACCGCATGAAACAGCCAACTTCCGTACTGTATCCACAAAGGACGGTCAAGTCCCATCGTATGGCGCATAGCCGCCAATTCTTCCATAGTCGGCTCACTCGCCCCGTCCATGGTAAGAACGGCCAGTGCGGGATCGCCGGGGGAAAGTATCCCCAAAAGAAAAGATAAAATCGTAATGCCTATCAAAAAAGGAATGAGCAGTAAAAGCCTATGTCCCGCATAGGAAAGAAACGCTTTCATGTGTCCTCCTTTTTCCAATAGACTTTATCGAGAGTAATTCCGTATACGGCCGCATCATAGCCGCCCAGCGCATTGGAAGATACGGCGATATTTTCATCTTCCATGAGCGGAATCATGCCGGGCGGATGAAGAAGAAGCTGGTCCAGAATTTCCGTATAAATCGCTCTTCTCTCCTCTACATCGTACGTGGTTTTCAGCCGTTCGAAACAGTCATCGACCACAGCATTTTCATAACCGATATGATTGGCTTTATTCGTCGCCCCGTCAGAAGCAAAATATTCCGACAAAAGCGAGGTAGGATCCAGATTTCCCAAACCTCTTGTGCCGATAGACATATCATAATCGCCGCTTCTCATTAATTTTTTAGAGGTCATACTGTCTACCATGACGATTTTCGCATCAAGTCCCAAAGGTCTTAATTCCGCTTGGATAAATTCAGAAATAATCTTATACGGATACCGTGCCATACCGTATTGGGGAAGTAAAAATTTCACAGTCGCCCGCTTATCCCCCAGCACTTCCCGGGCAAGCTCTTTCGCCTTCACCGGGTCATACACGGGTTTTTCGATATGCCCGAAAGGATTCGTACTGTTCAGGAAGCTCCGGGTAGGTACGGCAAATCCGCGGAAATAATGATTAACGATTTTTTCTCTGTCAACTGCCAAGTCGATGGCCCGTCTCATTCTTTCATCCTGGAAAGGAAACCGGTCTCCGTTCAATGTCAGGTAGTGGGAAATCGTCGAATGTGCAGAATTGACGGAAAAACGCCCGTCCCGTTCCAGCTCCTCTGCCATAATGGGAGCGAGTCCGCCTAAGTCGAGAACGCCTTGTATTTCCCCTGATTTCATCGCCGAATACCTTGTATCGGGAGAAGGAATGGTCCGTATCCGGATTCGTTTCGCCTTTGCTTTTTCACCGTGATAACCGTCAAATCTTTCGAGAACGGCATAAGAATCGGGTACTCTTTCTATAATCTGAAACGGCCCCGTTCCTTTGGCAATTCCTGTCCAATCCCCGGTTTCACTGTTGAAACATTTCGGACTGAACATCGCACTCCCCCAGCCGGCCATACGGTAAATGAGCATAGGCACAGGGTGCTTGAACCGCAGACGGAGAGAGTCATTTCCCACCGCCTCCGCGGCTTCCAAGCCGGGATAGATACGGTCAATCAAAAAACCGTAAAAAGTAGACGGACGATATCCCATATTTTGATAGCGTTTGAAATTCTCTACCGCCGCAGGCGCGTCAAAAGGCTCTCCGTCCTGGAAAAGGACGTTCCGTTTCAAATGAAATATCCATTCCGTTTTATTCTCGTTGCTTTCCCATGATTCCGCCAGAAAGGGAACAGCCTCCCCATCATTGGAAATACTGACCAGCGGCTCCCATACCTTGAGTATCGTCGTCGCATAGTACGGGTCTTTATTGCCCGGCACGAGATCTCTGGCAGCGGCAAGAACGATTTCCGCCTCGCCCTTTCGTTCCTGCGTCTTACACCCTTGCAAGACACCGCAAAAACAAAGGAGAAGCACACTTAACAGAAAAACAGTAAATTTTCTCATACATACCCTTTCTGTCATTTTTTATAAGAAACAGCCATGGTTTCCCGCCACTGCCTGATTTCAATACCCTTCTCCGAAGGTGTGGCAAGCCGGAGCAGTTTTTCCCGTAATTCAATCAGATTCATAATCGTACCTCCGTTACATAAATTTCTTTTCCAAAGACAATCTGCGCATTAAAACATCCACCGGGTGTCCCTGCTCTTTCGGCTTATATTTTTCTGCCAGCTTGTTCCAAAGTCTGCAGTTGACTATGTTTTCGGAATACAGCATGGCAGACGGCGCTGTTGCTGATTCCCGTTTTAACACTTCATCGGCGAAACCAAGTTCCATCGCCTTATTGGCATCCATCCATGTTTCCGCATCCATGAGTCTCGCAATTTTCGTCCGGCCAAGGTTAGTTTTCATTTCATAGGCATTGATGATGCTTTCCTTGATTTCAGAAAGCATGGCAATGGCTTTTTCCATCTCTGCCGTATCCCCTGCCGCCATAGTCATGGGATTATGGATCATCAGCATCGACACCGGAGACATCATCACCTTCGTGCCGGCCATAGCAATGACGGACGCCGCGGATGCCGCAATGCCGTCAATTTTGACCGTGACATTGCCCTTGTAGGAAAGGAGCATATTGTAAATCTGCGCGGCTGCAATGCAATCCCCACCGGGGCTGTTGATCCAGACAGTGATATCTCCGTTTCCGCTTTCCAGTTCATTTTTGAACTGCCGAGGCGTCACCTCATCGTCAAACCATGATTCTTCCGCAATCACTCCCGACAGCGTGAGCATCCTCTCCGCGGTCTTCTCATTCTTCGCCGTCCAGTTCCAAAACTTCTTCACTCCCTTTTTTCTCCTTTCTTACATCATAAGCGGCTCCTGCATTTTGCAGCGGTGTCATGGAGCCGTTGACCAGATACAGATCGCCGCCTTCTTTCGAAGAAATCCTGTCCATATTCTCCAATTCACGGATATCGTTGGCACTCATCCAGCCGTTCTGCCTTGCGGTCGCATAGCCGTTCATACGGCTTTCGTAATCACCGCGCAGCAGTCCGTCCAGATTGAACTTGATAAGATACCGCCCGCGCTCGCTCACGGAAAGCAGACATCTTGCAAGCGACTGCTCCCAGCGCGATACCCATGGCCCAACGGTGTACTTTACAAATTCCAGGCTCTGCTGTTCAATGTTGGAAAAACTCGATCGATCCAAATCACCGATCATATGAGGCGGTATGCGGAAAATACGGGCAATTTCGTCAATCTGAAACTTCCTGGTTTCCAGAAACTGCGCTTCATTGGGCGACATGGAAATCGGCGTGTACTTCATGCCTTCTTCCAGCACTGCCACCTTATTGGCATTGCCGCTGCCGCCAAACGTCGCATTCCAGCTTTCCCGCACCCTTGCCGGATCTTTCAAAATTCCCGGATGTTCAAGCACGCCCCCCGGCGCCGCGCCGTTAGCAAAAAACTTTGCGCCGAACTCTTCGCAGGCCATAGACATACCGATGGCGTTCTTCGCCATGGCGATGGGAGAATACCCCACCAGTCCGTCAAAGCCGAGTCCCGGAATATGCAGCACTTCTATGGGTGACAGCTTTACGGTCTCACAATCCCGCTTCCCCGCCTCATCGCCGTAACGTGTATATTCGTAGTATAGCCTGCCATTTTCATCACGGTTTACCTTCATACGGTTCGGCATCAAGGGATAGATAGCCGTTACCTCACCCCTGCCATTACGGATAATCTGAGCATAGGCGTTTCCCCACAGCAGCAGATGCGTCATGAGCGTTTCCCGAAACACAAAACTCGTCATCTCCGGGTTCGGTTCATCATGCAAAAGAAAAAACAACGGGTGCTCCGCTGCTTTTTCTTTGCCTCCTTTGCTGTTGTACTGATATAGATGGAGAGGAATCCCCGCGATAGACTCTGCGAGTATACGCACACAGGCGTATACAGCCGTCATCTGCATGGCGCTCCGCTCCGTCACAAGTTTCCCTGCGCTGCTTCCGCCCATGTAAAAGGCGTATCTCGATCCGGCCGTGCTGTCGGCAGGCTTATCCCTTGACCGAAATAACCCACTGAATATTCCCATATCTCATCACGCTCCTTCCTGTTTGACGCATGAAAAAAGCACCTGCCTGTGTAATCAGGCAGATGCTTTCTCTTATATCGATTTCCTCTCCCTTAAAACATCCATAATATTAAGGGAAAGTTATTCTTCTTAAGGGAATGCTACTTTGTTCTGTAGTAGCAGGTGCTTTTGCCGCTTCCCTCGCGTCTCAGTTCGCCGGAAGCCACCAGCTTGCGCAGCGCTCCCTCTACGGAACTGACGCTGAGAGACGGACAAAGTTCCCGAATATCCTGTTTGGTAAAACGACCTATCTTGTTTTGCGCTGCAAGCCGCACTATATCCAGTGCGGATCGTTTGGTTTCCACAAGGGAGAAGCGGTCCTCAAAATCCCTGTAGGCCGCAAGGATCGTTCCAAGAAGGTATTTGATAAACGGGACAGGATCATCTGCTCCCTCATGCCAACCATCCTGTGACGCAGACAGCGCATCATAATATAAATCCTTATTCTTAGCGATCTTCGCTTCCAAAGAAATATATTTTCCGACATAGAATCCGCTTCTGTATAAAAGGAGCGTTGTAAGCAATCTGCTCATACGCCCGTTTCCGTCATTAAACGGATGGATACAAAGAAAATCGTGTATAAAAACAGGAATCGCAATCAGCGGTTCAAGTTCCATATTCCCGATAACACGGTTGTATTCCTCGCACAGCTTGTCCAGCGCAGCCGGCGTCTCGAAAGGCGCAACCGGAGTAAAGAGCGTTTCCCTATGCCCGTCCGGATAAGTCGCACTGATATAGTTCTGTACTGTTTTCGTCCTTCCTGCCACGGGATTATTCATGTGGCTATAGAGGATTTTGTGCAGTTGAAGAATATAGTTCTGTGTAATAGGGATTGCATCAAAGCTCTCGTGAATGATACCCAGCACATCCCTGTAACCTGCGATTTCCTGCTCATCCCGGTTCCTTGGTATTGTTTTCTCTTCAACAAGCTGTCTGATGCGTGTGTTCGTGGTAACAATCCCTTCGATGGCATTTGATGCCTCGGTACTCTGCACCTTGGCTATCTCCACCAATTTCTCAAGTTCCTCCGGTCTCTGTTTCAGATACATCTCCTGTTTTCCGGCCTCTTTGTATATGGCGGCGATAAGCCCCAGCAGATCGGAATCCCACTTTTTATCCCGAATCAATGAGTAGTTGAACACTCTCATTTCCTTACCTCCCATCTTTTACCCTTAAATTTTAGTATATTATAAGGTAAAAATCAAGATATTAAGGGAATAAACCCTTAATATTCCTTTCCATTTAAGGTCAAATATGTAGAGGTCATATGAATAAAATACCGCGGCTGTCGTAGACCGAGGCAGTATTGTCATTTCCGCAGCGTATTGCGCGGTCAAGAGCCATGATGGTCGCAATTGCCCCGTCAATCTTTTCCGTGGATTTTTCCTTATCGGCTTTAATATTCCCAGCCGGGTCGGTGCGGATGAAGATGTTGTCCATATTCCACCGAAGGACAGGGTGTCCGCCGTGGGCGATGCGTCCTTCCAATGTAAGCTTCATGAATTCTTTGGTTGGAGGACTCATATCCTTGAACCCTTGTCCAAATGGAACAACGGTAAAGCCCATTCCCTCGAGGTTCTGCACCATCTGCACCGCGCCCCAGCGGTCAAAGGCAATCTCCCGTATATTAAACCTTGTGCCAAGCTCTTCGATAAATTTCTCAATAAAGCCGTAATGAACAACATTTCCCTCCGTGGTCATAAGCAAGCCCTGACGCTCCCACAGGTCGTAGGGAACATGATCGCGCTTTACCCGAAGGTCAAGAGTATCCTCCGGCACCCAGAAGTACGGCAGGATACTGTATTTGTCCTCCTCATCCTGCGGAGGGAACACCAGCACAAACGCCGTGATGTCCGTGGTACTTGAAAGGTCAAGCCCGCCGTAACAGATTCGCCCTTCCAGATCGTCCTCGCTCACAGCGAAGGAACAGGCATCCCACCTGTCCATCGGCATCCATCTGACGGATTGTTTCACCCACTGGTTAAGACGCAGCTGCCTGAAAGCGTTCTCCTCGCCGGGATTCTGCTTTGCGGAGTCGCAGGCAGCTTTTACCTTGTCAATGCCAACCGTGATACCGAGCGAGGGATTTGCCTTTTTCCACACGGCGGGATCAGTCCAGTCCTCCGACTCGTCCGCACCATAAATAACAGGATAGAAGGTCGAATCGATTTTCCTTCCGCTCATGATGTCGAGAGCCTTCTCATGCTGTTCATAGCAGATGGAATGCGTATCATTGCCTGCCGTGGTAATGAGGAAGAACAGCGGCTGCATCCTCGCATCGCCGGAGCCCTTGGTCATGACGTCAAACAGCTTTCTGTTCGGCTGGGTATGCAGTTCATCGAAGATAACGCCGTGGGTATTAAAGCCGTGCTTGTTCGCCACATCCGCCGAAAGCACCTGGTAAAAGCTGTGCGTGGGCAGATATTCGAGCCGTTTCTGCGATGCGAGTATCTTCACGCGCTTGGAAAGCGCAGGACAGAACCGCACCATATCCACAGCGACATCGAAAACAATCTTTGCCTGGTTCCTGTCCGCGGCGCAACCGTAGACCTCGGCTCGTTCCTCGCCATCGCCGCAGGTGAGCAGGAGCGCCATAGCCGCCGCAAGTTCCGACTTGCCTTGCTTTTTCGGAATCTCAATATATGCGGTACTGAACTGCCTGTAGCCGTTTTTCTTTATCACACCGAACAGGTCGCGGATTATCTGCTCCTGCCAGTCGATAAGCTCGAAGGGCTTTCCCGCCCATGTGCCTTTGGTATGGCACAGCTGCTCGATGAACATCACGGCATAATCAGCGAGGTTCTTGTCATAGCGGGAGGTATCCGCCATGAACTTGGTAGGCTTATATTTCTTCAGTTTCCGTACTGCCAACGGCGTCTCCTCCTTCCGAAAATGGAATAAAAACAGCAGCATCTCTGCGACTTTCTAAAATCTGTCTGTACGAGAGACAGAGCCTTGCGGCCCGTCCCTTTTGCTGTTTTTTCTCTGTGTCTTACTGCTGCATCGCCCAGGCGATTGCGTGGCCTTCATCCTCAAACTCGACCTCGCTGACCGCCGCCAGTCCGATGGTGCTTTCGCAAGTCTTCCTGCCGTCTTCGAGGTACTCGTAAACCGCTCCGAAATAGGAAGGCTTGTTCTGCCCATTGTAGTAGTACCCGGCAAGCAGCACCTTATCTCCGAAGTTCAGCATCTTGCTTCGGCGGCATTCCATGTCCTCCGGCGTGGTGGGATTCGACAGCCTGTATTTTCTCATTCCTTCGTTGATTGTCATCATCGTATCCTCCGTTTCTTTCGGCATGTACATATATCACTCTGAACGGAGGTACCAGCAAGCCTTTTCTGTAGTTTTTCAAAGAAATATGCAGAATTATTCCTCGCCGGTGAGGATGAATCGGATGTATTCCTTTCGGTTTTCCTCAAGGTAATTTACCAGTTCATAGAAACCCATTTCATAAGCAATCCGCTGAACAGCATTCACATCAAACATATTGGTAAGCGCGGTATCTCGCACGGCAAGAATCTGCTTCCTTATTTTCATATCCATCAGTCGCACCTCCTGCATAAATCCTCGCCGTAAGCGATGGATAGCCCGCAGCCGTTATCCCAGCGAACCATAATGGAGCCTATATCATCCACGCCGATAACCGTGCCTTTGGTTCCAATCGGCGGAGCCTGCACATCCTCCATCCGTACCAGTTCCACCCGTGTTCCTGCAGGATACTCCCTGCGGATGCGGTCGACCGTTTCCTTATTCGGAAATCTCATGGTCAGCGTCTCCGTTCTTGAATGCCGAAGACCCTGTGAGGTTCTTCAGCAGGATTTTCCGCTCGGCCTTGTACTCCGCACCGATGAATCCCAGCCGCAGGAGGAAACAGCGGAATGCGTACTTCTCGTTGTCCACATCCTTTTCCGCGGCGGTCACTCGCTTGGCATTTCTGCTCATCTCGCAGAGTGCGGCAATGAAATGCGTGCAGGCTTTCACCGAATCCGCATCCGGCAGTTCCGCAAACCAGGGGAAGGAAACCCTGTCCTCTTTGACCTCGATTCGGAGGTCCTCGATGCCGAGAGCCTTTCGGATGAGCGTTCCCTTGGCATCCAACAGCTTGGTGAGGTTGCCCACCGAAACCTTATCGAGCGAAATCTCCACCGTAAGGTCTCCTGTTTCGCCCTGTGGCGCATTTTCTTCGGCTTCGAATACTTTCTCAACCTCCGCATCCGCGCCGTCCTGCGGCTCACAGTCGAAGCCTGCGGCGGCGATGGCTTCAATCACCTGCTCGATCTCCTCGCTGTCGGCACGGTCGTCAAATTCGAGTGTACCGTCCTTGGTGACCGTAAAGTAATCGATTTCGTAATTGCAGGTCGGCATGAATTTGTATTCCGCCTTCGCTCCCGTGGTGTCGGAGATGACCTTGACCAGTTTCTTGCGCCGTGCGCCTGTGACGTTGTACTTTACTTGCATTGCGTTTACCTCCGCTTTCGCTTGATTTTCTGTGCCTTGTGGCTGTTATATACATCACTCTAAAGCCCTAAAATAGCAAGCGAATAACGGGATTTTCTTTGTAGAATTATCGCCAGAATATCAGACTCGGAACTGTGAGTAGTACACAATGCCTGAC
The DNA here is from genome assembly GCF_000478965.1 of Megasphaera vaginalis (ex Srinivasan et al. 2021). Lineage (NCBI taxonomy): Bacteria > Bacillati > Bacillota > Negativicutes > Veillonellales > Veillonellaceae > Megasphaera > Megasphaera vaginalis (ex Srinivasan et al. 2021). The sequence continues at coordinate 117,898 of NZ_AWXA01000053.1, read as the reverse complement.
AGCACGAAAACAGCGCACGGGAGTGCGATACCGTTGCCCCACATCTTATATTCGGCGGAGTCCGTATGCGGATCGGAGAGCCACTTGATTATCTGCTTGTCCGTTTTCGGTTTGGATGCGCCGGACACGACATTCCTGTGCGTTTCAAAAACATCCCTCCAGGAAGCAAGCTCCTCATCGGTCGGATCATCCGTTCCGAGGTCAGCGCACCACCAGTCCGGGAATCCCTGCAGCCTTGCACACTCGGTGGGAGTGAGCCTTCGTACGATGTAATACGGCTCCTCGATTACGGTCGGCGGATCTTTGTAATCCGTAGCGACCAGCGTATTCGCCACATCTTCCTCAGTCTCTGTGTGGTAGGAATTCTTGCTCGTGGTATAGACGGGATGAGCGACAGCGCCGGGACCTTTTGCCACCATAGTCGGCTCGACCTCTTCCTCGATGGCAAGACCGAACCGCGCGTTCTGTCCCATGTTGTATGTCGCACGGTCTATGCCGTAAGCCACACCATGCTGTTCCGTAGCGTTTAAGGTATAGCTGACGTTCTCTTCAGAATAGCCGCTGCCCTTGTGGGAAGGTCTTGTGCCGTTTCCCTCGATGGCAACCACGGCAATGCCGCCCTGGTTGCATCCGGGATCTGCGCACCTTGTATCGAGCGTCCGAGAGGTTTCAGCCTCGTAAATCCCTGCGTGAGGATTATCTGAAAGCATCGCATGGCTTTTATCCGAACTGATGCCGTAGGCTTTGACCTCCACCACGGCCACGCCCCCTTGGTTGGAATTGGGAGCGTTGCCGCCTGTGTCGATGGTTCTTGCCGTATCGGTCTCATAGCAATTTTGCCTTGCATTCCGTGTGGCTTCGGATGTGAAACGCACATCGTAGGTTTTCGGCTTCTGCACTACAAGCGGCTGGTTGTTGCCGCCTGTTCCGAAGGTAGCAAGGACGGTCTGCGATTTATCAAGCGGTCCCGTGTATCTCGTGTCCTGCGAGTGATTCTCAAACATCAGCGCCGCAGGAACGATGCCGGCACGGAGTGTAGGGGATTTTTCTTCCTCATAGCCGATAGAACGGCTCTTTTCAGAGTGTTCCGTACAGAACCCCGCCGAACCCATGACCACAGGCGGATGATGCGCCTCTGCTCGTAACGTTCCCGTCACATCCTCAGTGATATCCATACGCTGCCCGCCTTGGTCATTCAGGCAAATACCGCCTGCCTCTCCAATGCCACCTTCAGCACCTCCGGCAGTTCCTTGCCACGCTTTGAAGCCCTCGAAAGGATGCCCTGACAGGCCTTCGGACTCAAATAATATCTTTCCGGCACACAGTCCATCAAAATCTGCGACAAGGTAGATGCGTTTTCTTCTCTGGGGAACTCCCCAGTATTGAGCATCAAATACCCTCCATGCGACTGAGAAACCGTCTGCCAGGACAAGTCCTGCGTTCGGCCATTTGTCATATCGAGGAATATCAGCTTTGTTTTCTTTGACCGAGCAGACCGCTTCGAGGACTGCTCTGAAATCCTCGCCCTTGTTTGAGGAGAATGCGCCTGTGACGTTCTCCCAGATGATGTATTTCGGATATTCGCCATTGGTAGCCTCCCTCATTTCTTTGACGATCCTGATTGCCTCATAAAAAAGAGAAGACCGACAACCTCTCAGACCTTCCCGTTTGCCCGCTATGCTCATGTCCTGGCAAGGCGAGCCGAATGTGATAATGTCAACCGGCTCTATTTTGCCGCCGTCCATCTTTGATACGTCGCCGTAGCGCTTTACCTGCGGAAAACGCTTTGTGGTTACCCTGATTGGGAAAGGCTCTACCTCTGAAGCCCACACGGGCACCACTCCGGAGATAAGCCCCGCAAGCGGAAATCCCCCGCTTCCATCAAAGAGGGAGCCGAGTTTCATTTTACTCTCCATCCGGCGCCTCCAGTTCCGCATAGTTGTATGTCTTGCCGTCCCTCTCTACGGAAACCTTGTCCGCGGAGCCGACCTGCTCGATATACCTCTTCACGATGACATCGCAGTATTTCTCATCCAGTTCTATGGTGGCGCAGTTCCTGTCCGTCTGTTCGCAGGCAATCAGCGTGGAACCGCTGCCGCCGAACGGATCGAGTACGAGTGTGTTGCTCATGGATGAATTCTGAATCGGATATGCCAAAAGCGGTATGGGCTTCATGGTCGGATGATCCGTATTCTTTTTTGTTTTCTCAAACTCCCATATCGTGGTCTGCTTGCGGTCGGAGTACCATTGGTGCCTGCCTTTTTTCTTCCAGCCGAAAAGGCAAGGCTCGTGCTGCCATTGGTAAGGGGAGCGTCCAAGTACAAGACTCGGTTTCTTCCAGATACAACAGCCGGAGAGATAAAATCCCGCGTCCGAGAATGCCTTTCTGAAATTCAGACCTTCTGTATCCGCATGGAACACATAGATGGACACATCGTCCGCCATGACCTTTTCAATTTTGGAAAAGGCATCGAAGAGGAACTGATAGAACTTCTCGTCAGCCAGGTTGTCATTCTTGATTTTTCCGGCAGCCCCTTCGTAGTCCACATTGTAGGGAGGATCGGTAACCACGAGGTTTGCTTTTCGTCCCTGCATGAGCGTATCAAAGGTTTCCGCTTTCGTGGAGTCGCCGCAGACCAGTCTGTGCCGTCCGAGCGTCCACACATCGCCGCTCTTGGAGAAAGTTGGCTTTTCCAGTTCCTCATCTACATCGAAATCGTCCTCCTGCACATCGGAATCGTCTCCAAACAGGCCGGCAATCTCCACCTCGTCAAAGCCCGTGAGGGAAAGGTCAAAAGCCTCTGCCTGCAGAGCTTCGATCTCAACTCGCAGAAGTTCTTCGTCCCAGCCGGCGTCCATCGCCATACGGTTGTCGGCAATGATGTAGGCTTTCTTCTGCGCCTCGGTAAGATAATCCACAAGCACACAGGGTACTTCCTTGATCCCCTCCTCCTTGGCGGCGAAGATGCGGCCGTGACCTGCGATAACATTGAAATCCCTGTCGATAATCACAGGATTGATGAATCCGAACTCCCGCAAAGAAGCCCGGAGTTTATTGATCTGCTCCGAGCTGTGCGTTCTTGCGTTATTGATATAGGGTATCAGCCTGTCAATCGGTACAAGCTGCATTTCGGTTGTCGTTTTCATCGTATCAGCCCCCATTCCGCAAACTTCTCAAAACCGCCGAGACCTGAGATGTATTTCCTTGCGGTCTCCACGATCTCCGAATACGGAGTGCCGCCCACGGTGTCATCACCGATGGAACAGGAAAGCTCCACAACCGTTCCCGTTTCCTGTGCTTTGAGCCATGCCCAAATGTTCACGGACACATCAGCCTTGGACAGGTCTTTGCCGTGCAGGCCGCCGCCCGTGACGGAATCGCCCATATCAGAACCGAGTTTTCTGTTGGTGGCGCCCGAGTCCACATCCGTGCCGCCCGTCCAGTTGCCGAGGGGATTGACTACGGCTTTTTTATATGTTTTCTTTAACTGCTGCGTTTCGGCTTTGCTCTGGCAGATAGTCAGGTTATCGCCGTCAAGAATATACTTACCGTCATACGGATGCTTCCCGTAAATGTCGGCGGCAATCCCTGTCAGCTTTTTCTGTTCCTCCGTCACAGGCACGCCTTTGAAGATGCCGTTGTCTCCACAGCGGAAACCGTCATCCTGGTTTCGGGAGAGGTGGCCGTCCTGCGGAACTTCCTGAACGCTGATTTTTACATTTCCCACGATTCGCTGAACGATAGATGTAATATCGCCCTTCGGAATATGCACGGAAGTTTCCGTGATAATGTGACACATTCCATGACCGAGCAGGACTTCCACGGCAATCTTCGGATTTTCTTCTTTTCTGTATGCGGTATCCACGATTGCCCCGGCGATACGGTCGGCAAGTTTATCCGGATGCGCAGGATTCACTTTCTCAAACATCGTTCATTCCCTTTCTGGCTCTTAGGAGCCGTTCCATCACATCGTCCTGCGGATTCGTTCCGCCGAACTCCGTGGAGCAGTTTTCTTTGACTATCTGGAATATCTCGTTCCACAGGCGGTTCGCCTGGTTCATGTAATTTATCCCGATATTGATAAACGGCGAGGTGATAGGCTTGCCTGTAGTCGGATGCTTGGATAGGTATCCGAGTTTGGTGGTCATCTCCTCGCACTGAATCCACCGTGCAGAACACATGGCATAGCGTTCGAGCAGTTGCGGCGATACGGCTTTTGCTACACCGAGATCATCAAGCCACTCCCAAGTTTCCCTGTATATCTCCGCAGCGGAGAGCGTGGAGCCGTCATGCTGTCGAGCCGATAAGAACTCGTGAGGCTCCGGCATATCCTCGCCCTGCGTGTCCAGAATGTTCAGCACCTCAAGCTTTCTGCCGCCGGGATTCCCGTTTTCCTGTTTCTCACGGACGGCGGTTTTCTTACGGCCCGCGCCCGGACGCTTGCCGCCTCTGCCGCCCGTATTGTTTGATTTTGTCGGCACCGTTCTCACCGCCTTCCTACATAAATTTTGAGCGACCAAAGACGGCCGCCCTTATTACCCTTTTGAAATTGCTTTTTTCGTTCGCGTTGCCCCGCACCGTTTTCCGCATGGAAGGCTCGTAGAGATTTGACCGCCCCTACCGGTCACCGCGCTCTTTATGAATTTTCTCGTGACAGCTTCTGCATAAACTCATAAGGTTAGCCTCCTCATGCGTTCCGCCTTCCGAGAGAGGAATGATATGGTGGACTTCCTCCGCCTTGATGTATCTCTTGTTTGTAAGGCACATCTCACAGAGCGGATGCCAACCTATATATCTGTCACGGATTCTTTTCCAGGCTCTGCCGTAGCGTTTGCCGGGGGAGTAACCGCGCTGGAACTTCTCGTAGTGCCTTTGCATTACTTTTTCATGTTCCTCGCAGTAAACGCCGTCCGTTAGGTTGGGACAGCCGGGGTAGCGGCATGGCCGCTTCGGTTTTCTTGGCATGCGCGCCTCCTTTCGCCCATAAGAAAAGCCCCACGGGATTTCTCCTGTGAGGCCTTATTCATCGTTCAATTTTGCTGATTTTACTATATCACATATGCCACAGTGGTATCTTGTTGCAAAGTATTGCAAAACGTGCAGGTTTATATTTTGATCGGATTTTCCGGAAGAGTCACATGCAAAAGCGCGGATTCGTGCCAGCGGTAAACCGTTGTTCTATCCGCGTGCAGTTCTTCCCCGATTCGCTCCCAGGTATAGTTATGAATATATCTGTAGCGAAGAACCAGCTGCTCATCAATATCCGGAACAGCCCCTATCACGCTCCGCATCTGTTTTTTAAGGTCGACCAGCCCGTTAATCTCATCATCTATCTTTTCCTGGAATTCCCATACCTTCTCAAGGCTTTTTACAAAAGGAGCATCCGTAGGACGGTTCGGATTATAGTGTTCCTCAAATCCGGGAGAGTGGGCGGAACACACCATTGCTCTTAGAGTTTCCATTTCCGCTATATCTGAATTTATCCTATGATCCAGACGATATGCCTGGTAAAAATATTCCTTTACTGTCATGAGATTTCTTCCTCCTTGAGTTTCGTAAGCAGCATTTCTCCATCAAAGGATGTGAGCGATGTGTACCAATCGGAACGAAAGAACCTCTCGAGGTCTTCTGCCATGAGCTTCGCGTCTTTGTTCTTCGGGTTATGTTTCAATTTTTTCCTTGCCGCGCGATAATCCTTCACCGCCTGCAGAATGATGGCGCAGGCAAGGTTCTCATAGGGGTCTATCATCTTTCCACCGCCAGATTCGCCCTGACAGCGTCAATCAGCGCATTCTGAGTTTTCTCTTTTTTACGAAGCGCCTTCATGACCTGTTCATCAATCGTGTCTTTGGCAATAATGTGATGAATAACGACCGTTTCTGTCTGCCCCTGCCTGTAAAGTCTCGCGTTCGTCTGCTGATACAGTTCAAGACTCCATGTAAGTCCAAACCATATAAGCGTGGAACCGCCGGCCTGAAGATTCAATCCGTGACCTGCTGATGCCGGATGAATGGTGGCCGCGGGGATTTTGCCTGCGTTCCATTCTTCGATATCCTTAGGTTTCTTAATCTCACGGATACAGAATCTTTCCTTAATTCGTTCTGCATCGTGCTGATACCAGTATGCGATGAGGACAGGCTTTCCATTCGCCGCTTCCAGAAGATCTTCCAGCGCTTCAAGTTTTCGGTCATGGATGCGGATCACATTCTTGTCCTCGTCATAGACCGATCCATTTGCCATCTGCAGAAGTTTCCCGGAAAGAACGGCCGCATTCGCCGCATCTATTTCCTTGTCCTTGATTTTCGCCACCATGTCTTTTTTGAATCGTTCATACACTTCCGTTTCCTTCTCGTCCATGCGCACCGGGACTTCATTGATCACGCAATCAGGGAGTTTGAGATAATCGCATGATTTCATGGAAATCGTGATGTCTGATATTTTCTGATAGATGGCTTCCTCCGCTCCCGGAAGCGGCTTATATGAAAAGATGATCTCGCCGTTTCGTTTATCCGGAGTAAAGTAGGCGTTTCTGTAACGAGTGATGTACCTTCCCAGTCTTTCTCCAAAATCGAGAATGCGAAACTCCGCCCATAAGTCCGTTGCTTGAGGGAGTTCCTGTAAGTCCCACGATTCGTTTCACCTTTGGCCTTACCTTTAAGAGACTTTTAAACCGTTTCACCTGATTGGATTTAAAGGATGACAGCTCATCTATCACTACCATATCAAAGTCAAACGGTACGCCGCTCTTCGTGATAAGCCAGTCCACATTTTCTCGGTTGATGATATAGATATCCGCCGTTTGCATAAGAGCCGCTTTGCGCTCCGCCTCCGATCCGACCGCCACGGAATACATAAGCCCTTCAAGGTGATCCCATTTTTTGATCTCCGATAGCCATGTGTTTTTCGCCACTCTAAGCGGCGCGATAACAAGCGTTTTTCTTATAAGAAATCGGTCCAGGCACAGGTCAAACAGAGCGGTAAGCGTAATAGCGGTCTTGCCTAACCTAAGCCCATATCAAGAAATATCGCGGCAATCGGATGCGTTTCGATATAGTCGCTCACGTACCGCTGATAATCATGCGCTATGAACTTCATTCGGCATCACCTCCCGTCTGTATATTTTTTATTACTCCTTCAATTTGCTCCGGTTCGTCAATCACGTAGACCTGAAAGCCAAGACTCTGCAGCTGCTTTATGCGTCTTGCCTGCAAAGGTCTCGGCTTTTTCCCCGGAGCTTTTACTTCCGCAAAAGCCACGCGGCCTTTTGGAAACAGGATGATGCGGTCAGGCACGCCGTCAAGACCGGGACTTACAAACTTAGGAGCAAGACCGCCCGACTTCCTTACTGCCTCCACCAGCTTCTTTTCAATATCTCTTTCCCGTAAAGAGTTCATCCGCAGCCTCCCTTGCCATTTCAATGATCTTTTTGTCCACACCATTTCTCGGCGCATCCTCTACATTATTTCCGTAAAACACATCGGTATATTCATTTGAGATATTCGGATAATCACAGAACATGTTATCCTCAGCTTTTGAACAGACTTCATCGATCCTGTTCATTGCCCGCATCAATTTATCCTGGTCTGCTGCGGATAGCACATAGCCGATAGCGGTGCGCATTTTCGCTCCCAGGTTCTTAAACAGGCGCATCTCGGCTCCCGCTTTCATGTATCTTTCCATTGTTCTTTCTTTTTTGCTTACCATGATGATTCCTCCGTTTATTTAGGACGGGACGGACAAGCGGCCAAAAATCCCTATACGCGCGAAATACACGTGTTACGGGTACGCTATAGTTAATAAATAATGATTTGATTTAATATAGAAATTCCTGTCCTGTCCGTCCCATCCTGTCCCAATCCGCTGTTTTCAAGGGGGACAACTTTTTGACGGCGGGACAACCCATGATAAGTTGTCCCGGCAGCTTGTCCCTTCCCATCACTCCTTCCGCTCGTAGATTCGCTGCCTGCCGTAAATCGGTACGCGCTTTCGATCTTCCTTCTTCTCCCAGTCCTTAAGCCGTTTCATGATGGTGGCTATAGCATAGCTGTCGGATGATTTGATATCCTCCTTCGGTTTGCCAAAGCACTCGCACCAGATTTCAAGGTTCGATACCTCCATGCGTCTCCTTACGCCTTCCGGCCTTGTGGGATCGGAAGGATCACGGAAATAGTCCCTTCTGCGGTACATATCCATATCGTCCCAGGCTTCGGGTAATAACATGTCAAGATACTCACGCACGATGCCTTCACGGTCATCCTGCTCCATCGCTTCACGTTGCTCTTCCCGGGCATATGTCTCCAGGGATGGATCAAGATATAGCTTTTCACCCGCCTTAGCCAGCAAAATGACCTCCGCCCAGATCTGCTCCACCACTTCCTTCGTCATGTCCCACGGCTTATATTTGCTCCTGCCGGACGCTTTCACGTTCCAGAAACGGCGGTTCCCGGTGATATCACGCAGATATCCGTTCTCGGAATTTGTCGTGCCAAAGAAGACGCACTGCCTCGGATGAGGTGTGACGCGCTTGCCGAAACTGGCGCGGTACTTGTCATCGCACCGTGATACAAAGGATTTCACCTTGTCGAGGTCGGCCTTCTTCATTCCGGCAAGTTCTCCAATCTCATGAATCCAGTAGCCCTGCAGTTTTTCCGCCGCTGTTTTATCATTCATATCGGAAAGCGTCAGGCTGTCGGAGAACCACTCCATGCCAAGATTCGAAATGAAGGTCGATTTTCCGATTCCCTGCGCTCCGTTGAACACAGGAAGATAATCGAACTTGATGCCTGGATGGTAGACGCGCATATACGCGGCGCACAAAATCTTCCGGCAGACGGCGCGGATGTAGTCGTTATCGTCCGCGCCGAGGTAGTCAATGAATAAGGTATCAACGCGCTTCTCACCGTCCCAGGGAGGAAGCGCCTCGAAGTACAGTCTGATTGGATGATAGGACCGATCATCCGCCACCTTAGTCACGGCGATGTCATAGTTTCTCTGCGAGAATGTGCCGTAGTGATCGTCCACGTAACAGATCAGTTGCGCGTCATCTGCGTCCCGCCAGAACTTCGCCGGATGCTGCCACGGCACATCGCCTTTGATCTCAAGCCCGTCCGCCAGCTGATTAAACACGATATTTTTCAGCAGCGGATCGTTTTGCATGATGAGTTTCGCGTTATACAGGGAGTTTTCCAAAATCGCCCCTTTCGATGTATAGCGCAGCTTTTTCTTCCAGTCGTCGACATAGGAAAAGTCCTCTTCCGCCTCTGACAACTTCTCGTTTGCGGCAGCCACCTTTACTTCGTCCTGCTGCATAGCAAACTCGCACATTTCCTTAAAAGATTCCTTATCATCAAAATCGCCGAACTTATGGATGCGGACGATATCAAAGGCGTTACAGAGCTTCAGATAGGCGGGATCCTTGGCGTGGTGGGAATACACAAATTTATCCTCGATGATTTCCACCCCCGCCATACTGGATGACGGTATAAGATGCCAGCGGTTTTCCTTATCCGTTGGTTCATAGACATCGGAAAGGAAATTCTCCAGCGCGCGGGAGATTGGAAAATAGACTCTATTGAAAAGGCCGACCGTTCCATCTTTTGCAAGTGGATCCTTCACCTTTTCCTTTGTCACCTGATTTGCCTTGCTCTCACGAGACGATGTCGGAAGCCTTGTGGGATCCGTCCACTCCGGGTGAGCGGATAAAATATCATCAGGATTCAGCCAGTCCTTCTCCGTTTCCTTAAACACGAATACGCCGTTTTGCGGAGAGGACGGCCAGTACATCAGCTGATTAGGCTGATAGGAACATTCATCGAAGAAATCGATACCGAGCATCTCAGCAAGATACCTTGATACGGCGACAAACTCTTCCGTTGTCACATCCCTTGTCAGCGGAAACACAAGACGCACCCTCGGATTCTCCGGGGTGCTGGAATGTGTCGTATACAGGCAGGAAGCATAGGGCGCGCTTTTTTCATAATCAGCAAGAAACGTTTTATCGATCCGGTCTCCGTCAAGCGCAATCATGGAACGAAGCTCCACGGTATCCACCTTGCGGCGGCCGCCTCTCAGCACGCCGCCCACAAAGCCTCCGTGGTCTTTTGCGATATCACGCTGCGCCCTGCTCATCTTGGCGTATTCCTCCGCCGACTCCGTTGTGCGAATGGTCACCTTAAGCCGCGCTTTCAAGTCATCATAGCTTATGGTTTTGTTCACCCATTTTTTCGCCTGACGGTTATTCCCATAGGCGATGGCAAGATCCCTCATTTTTCCTCCACCTCCTGGAATTTACTGTTGAAATACCTGACCTTCTGTCTGCGTTTCTTCGCTTTCTCAATTTCAATTCTCATTCCCCGGGTAATTTCGTTTCCAAATACCCAGACCTCCTGGCATTTACCCATCAGGACAATGTCCATGAAAATGGCGATTCTCCTGTCCTCTTCGTTAGTGTCATCCATAAAAGGAAACAGCAGATGCGCCGTCAGCGGAATATTCCCTTTGTCATAGGCATACTTCGCGAAAGCGGCCGCCCTTTTCGTATTCTCTTCCACGTCACCGGAATAAGGCGCGCAGATATATACCAGCGGGCGGAAGGCGGGTTTTTCTCCCGCCCTCGTTGTGTTGTTAAAAATCGTATTGCCTTCCATGCTTACACCTCCTGTTCAATCAGCGGCAGGATTCCTTCGCCTTTCAAAAGATCATAAAGGAAAAGTCTGCCCTTTTGCGTCCAGTAGGCATGCATCACGCTTTTCTCCGCATCAATGGCGAACGTCTTGGACTGGGTGTATCCCGGATCCGCGTAGTGCTGATATAAAAGCCAGGTTTTGCGGAACTTATACTGGATGCCGATGTCATGAAGCAGTTCGTTGAATCTTCTTCCGCTCATGCCGTAATCCTTGGCAATCTGCGTAACCGGAACCGTGTTCCTGTTCTGCAGAATCAGGTCATAGTAGCATGCCTTCGGTTTAAGTTCCGCAATCTGCTGATTCTGAATAGCCGTAGTAAGTTCCAGTTCTTTTCTGCGCTTTCTCTCTTCCTTTAACTGAGTAAGCGCGGCAATGGCGAGATCCGGATTTTCTAAAATCTCATCAATCGCATACATGCCGTGTCTGCGAATCGCCGGAAGAACCTCAGACGTCACCCATCTTTTGAACTTCCTCGCCTTTGAAAGCTGACTGCGAAGGATAAGGCTATAAAGACCGGATTCGTTAATAATGTACATTTCACGATTCTGACCTGAGTCGGTGAAACACCGAGTCAGCTTATCCTCTTCGTCCACATGCCTTTTAAGGGCATCGGATGTGTCTCGGTATCCGAGAATCTCCGCCACATCTTTGCCAACAAAGAAAGGCTCACCATCTATAACGGTTGTGCGTACGGAGCCAAACTCCGCATTGTTAAAAACCTGTAATTCATTCATGAGAATTACCTCCTTAAATTTTTTACGGAAGACGTCATTGCCTCCTAAGTGGTAGCCTTGGGAGATGATTAAATCTGACGGTTTTTATAATTTTCTCTAAGTTTTTTCTTTGCCCGCTTCAGCTTCTGCGTGATGTTGTTTTCATCCGCTCCTATGCGAGCAGCGTAGTCACGAATGGATTCATTGTTTAAGGAAACCGCGATAAAGGCGTCAGCCCATTCCGGCTTTTTAGCCAGAATCTTACGCACCCGCCGGCAGACAGCTTCATAATCTTCTTTCTTCTCGTGTTCTATTTCGTCTTTGCGGAAGATGCGGTCATCCGCGACTTCGTCCATTAACGGCTCGGATGAATCGATTTCATCCTCGATGCTGTCTTTTCCGTGCTGCGCCTTACTGTAACCACGATGGCGGTCAAACTTGTGCCAGTTGTTGTACTCAGGCCTGTTGAATCGCTTATCAAACGCTTCTTGGATACGGCGTTCCTTTTCTCCCTGCTCAGGTTCCTCATCCTCAAAACCGAAACTTACCCACATTTCCTGTGTTGACTTCTCGTCCAGCTCTATTGTCTGGTACCCGTTCTCATAACGAATCTTCAATTTCATATGCGTTCCTTTCCGTCCGAAGGCGGTACGGAAGGATACAAAAAGAGCCTGCGGTTGAAGATGACCACAGGCTCCGTCAGCCGAAAATGGGCGCACGAAACTGCGGTGGGAGCATCTTCGTTCCAAACACAGCTTTTATTGCTGTGCATTGAACTCTTATGCATCCCTCCGCCCTTATAGCGCTATTCGGACTAAGAGATTTAATTTGCCGCCACCATTGGCAGCGTATTTATTGTACTCTGCAAGAAAGAGTAAGAAAATTTTACAAGAATACCAATTATTTATTGCATCGTTCATAATGGTATTTTCTTGTTTTTACAATTATTATTGAGTATAATAAGAGAAAAGGGCTCCCAATCGGGAACCCCAGCGTTGTCAAAAATAATGGTTTCTGTAAAAGCGGAGCCTGTTTTAGATAGCCCCACGGAAAGGAATTTGTCGTTATGGACGAAAAAATATCTGGAATTTCATTAAAAACAATGTTTCAGCACAAGGGATACGGCTGTCTCTGTGCGAAAGACACGGTGAATACTTCTCCCGACGAGGCTCCGACTGTTACCCTCAAAGTTTGCCCCGATACAAGCACACAGCTATTGTTCTCCTATGCACCGAAAGACGGTTTGAATATGACCGGCGTTGCTGGCGGTCTGCATGAGAAAAATATCCTTGGCAAACTGCTCGCCCTTCCAAAGGGAGACATAGACAAGCATATCGAGTTTATTGAAAAATATGGTTTCTTATATCCGCTGCCAGATAATGAGTACACGGCTATTGAAGCAAGTGACCTCATTGAGATAATTAACAGAATTAAGTCCACCATAAGGCTATACAGTTACATCAACAAAAAAGACTACCGTGGAGTCCTCATTCATGTGGTTTATCTGCTTTACGCTCCCGTGACTGAGCTACGCATAGGTGATGATGTTTTTTCAACTTGTACCCATCGTTTCAAAAGTCTGCTTGACTCCTATAACCTTTTCCTGGATTTGAGTAGGGAGCCAGAGGTGGCCGCAAACGGAACATACTCAGTAGATGATGCGTTCCTCGGAAAGAAAAATACCATCGACATTGGTTTTTATAATGTTGTGAGAAGCGGCTCCGATACGAATCTGCAAGGTAGCAAAGACCCGTGGTTTAAGAACTTAATGGCAATGTACGTGGGATGTAAGGACGTGGACGAAGAGACCCGCTTCCTTATAGATTTCTTTTATCATCTCCAAACGGAAGTATCTGTCATAAAAGAAGTCCATTTCGGCAGTTTTAAGTCATATACGACATTCAACGAAAATGCACTTGACGATTCTTTCAAGAATGCTCTGCTGAAGATTGCAAGGATTGTCGTAGCAGAGGAAATCAACCACAACATTCGCGGCATCCATCCGAAGTATAACGGCGGCAAGCTAACTGCTACATGGCAGGTTGATACCCTCATCGAAGCCCTTTATTTTTCGATTTTCTATATGAGAAATGGTGAGATGTATAAAGAATGCGAAAATCCGAATTGCAAGAGAGACAGGTTTTTCCTGGTAGAAGCAACAAGGACGAATAAACGCTATTGTTGCGAACAATGCAGAAATGCGGCAGGCGCACAACGATACCGAAATCGCCAGCTATGAATGGGCAAAAAAATAAGGCTCTGCCTCTCGTTGATTGAAAGGTAGAGCCTTTATTCTTTATTTTGCAGGTCTTGGAACGGGAGCCCTGGTCTCCACTTTTTCTATGGCTTCTGCAAGTTGTCGTTTCTGCTGATCTGGCATACCGATGTAGTTGTACATCAAAAACCGTGTGTCAATTACGAGACCTTGTACGCGCTCGTAATTCTTTGGATCGGGCTTCCAGTCGCCGACCGCTTCACCGATGTTGCCGATATTATCTGTAATGCGAGGTATAGGATTACCGTCAGCCCCCAGCTCAAAGAAGGTGTTATCCTCCCGATTGAAAGGCATGATAAATGCGTTATAAAGATTTTCACTCGGCACACCCTTGGCGCGCTCAATGTACTCTCCGTATGTAATCTGCTTGTTGATGTCGGGCCCGTTCGGAAGATGATCGGGATTGCCGCTATATCCATATCGGTATAGTTTTGCATCAAGCACATACACATTGCCGTTGTAAATCATTATGGTATCCGGTTGGAGCGGAGTTTTTGACCTGTTGGGACCGTAGTCAAGCAGCCACCTGGTGCGCGGGAAATATCGATCCTTATCCTCAATCCCGAACGCCTTGTCTATCATCTTTTCCCAAATACGCTCAAAGAAATCCGTGCCGAAAAAGTATTGCTTTTCGGAAGACTTCTCGTCCATGTATTTGAGCATGGATACCATTGCCGAAAACAGTCCTTGCTCCACATCGTTGTGGGTAGATGCCAGTTTCTTTTCCAGGATGTAAATGGCTTCTCTGTTGTCGGGATGCGGACCGGGCTTTTCCGGCATATAGGGCACATAGAGCCAGCCCATTTTATCGAATGCCTCGTACACGCAGTACCGATGAATCTGCGTAATTTTCTTGTCGGCATTCGGTGTTACGGAACGCACGGTCATATTTGTAAAAATCAGAGAGCCGTTCTTCTGTACCAATGCCCGTTGTTCACGGACAGTACGCGGCCACGATGCGTTTCCCTTGGTATCCGTCTTAAACCGCGGATCAGTCTCAATGTAATAACGACCTGTTCGCAGAAAATCCCGAATCACCTTGAGGTATGCGTGCATTGGAAAGTCAACCGTTCGCGGCGCAGCAAACTTCGATTCTTCTATCAGCTTGTCCTCTTTCATGAATGCGGCAAGCACATAGAACAAGTTGTTTATGTCCGCACGGAGATCATCATCATTCGGAGGAAGCTGATAGCCTATCGGAAAATAGATAACGGCATCATCTGTATCCGCTTTTACACCGACAAAACTGTCTCCTTCGTCATTTTTGTTGACGTGGCAGCGTTCTCTAATATTCTTTTGTAAATCCATAGCTACTGACCACCTCGCTTTCCATCAGGCGCATCATCATGCCTGCGTATCGGGATAGAGAGATGCGCGGACAGTAGGTTTGAAAATCTTAAATCTCTCACGGCCCGCCGAATACACAAAGGTACGAATGACCTGTTCAAGACTTTCCATGTTGTCGGTGTCAAACAGTGCCTCCGGATTAAACTTAAACGCATCATCCCACAGATATTTAATAACTTTTTCTGGGAACATACGGTTATGCATCAATGCTTCCCTGATAATTGCGAGTCTCTGTTTCTTATCCTCCGGCATATCACCGGTAGCTTCAGTCCGCAGAAGTTCGTTGTATTCCGTAAGAAGGGAAGTATATCCCTCCGAAGGCATAGCGCGTTGATCAAAAGTCACATCATTCTCGTGTACAAAATAAATGCCCAGTCTCTTATCCTCGGCAGATGCCATCTTCGCCTTGTTGCCTACGATGATAGCGTTGATCTTTTCGCAAAACGTTTTCCATGTAACTTCCGTATCAAGAATCTGTGCATTTGCAAGGGATGCCCGAACATTGTCAAAGTTGTTCTCAATCAGGCGCATTCTCCATCTGCGCTGGAACGCCGTATCAAGCGTGAATACGTTCTGATCTGATGTGTTCATCGTGCCTACGATGGAAAGGTTTGAGGGAATCCTAACCTTATGGGAAGGATCGCCGTATATTTTTTCGGCCATATACTTATGTGTGATGCCATACTCACTTGTTCCAACCGGATAAGTGATTCCTTCCACCGTCTTCGGCTCAACTGTTCTGTCCAGCAACTGGAACACTTCACCGAAAATTGCCGGAGCGTTTCCGCGATTCACTTCCTCGATAATAAGAATATACTCCCGCATAGGATTTCTATAAGCATCCTTCAAAATTGTCGTAAATGGTCCCGACGTGAACTCATAAGTTACCTGCTTGTCTGCATCAACGACTGGTAATATTTGTCCTATAAAATCTGCATTCGTGTAATCCGGATGAAAAACAAGACGTTCAACAACACTATCTTGATGACAGTATTCGTGCTCAATAGTCCAGCTTTTTCCTGAACCCGGAACGCCGTAGAGGAGGATATTTGTGCCACCAGCAATTCTAATTTCTTCAAAATCCTTTAATGGAACTAAGATTTCTCCATCAACACTTTCAAGCGAATCACCTTCTATATTCAAAGACAATCGCCTTCTAATATCATCCAAATTGGATGTGATGGCATCTATTGCTTCTTTGCTGAATTCAGACATAATCTTACCTCCTGTATTGCATTTAGGATTTCCGGCATTCTATCTCTAACGATATAATACCTATTATCATTCCCTTTATAAAACACACCAGCTTTGATGAAGTTCCCTTGGACGTAAGGGAATGAATTTACACTCTTATCAGCCCCATTCTTATCGTTTTTTGTTTTTGTTTTTACATTGATCGTTATAGTGCTATCCCGATACTGCCTAACTATATCTCCCATATCTATCAAATAACTATCAGGATTGACCTCACGTTCATGTTGAATCAACAGATATTCAGTAGAATCTATACTTCCATATTCTTTAACAAACCAAAGCACATCAAAGAAATCATAACCATAATTGCAATCAGGGCTTTTCATCATAATGACAAGACACTGGAAATAGATTTCTTCTTGTATTTTTTCAAGTTTTTCCAATATCTCATCACGCAGGTCACTTTCTTCCTCAGCCTTGATTGTCTTAATGCTCCGTAGTATGTCAACATATGCATTCCCTATATTTGTGAAGAACTTCTTATTATCAATTGCCGCTACTTCCTGATAATTGACAATACCGCAGTTTTGCAAAAACGGTAAAATATTTCTGGCATAATTCCAGTTAATGTCGTACTTTTCCAGTTCTGTCCCTAAATCTCGTATAGAAGCAAATTTCTCATTATTTTGAAGTACATCATATATGATAAGGATTTTATCTTTTACATTATCTGTAAAACTCGTTCCCGGAGAGCCAGGACTTGATACCGTTATATCCATAAGCTATTCCTCCTCCGAAAGTTGACTCTTAATGGCACTTGCAATATGATATGCGAGAATTGGCGGTACAGCATTTCCTATTTCTTTGTACTGATCTGTTTTCGTTCCGAGAAACTCATACCAATCTGGGAAAGATTGTAATCTTGCATTTTCTCGTGCGGTCGGGACTCTATTCTCCGAATAATGGAAATAATTCCTGTGGCCGGTATCTACAGTATGACATGGCTTAAGACTCGGCATGCGCTCAAAACCTTTCCTATACTTGCGGACATTCCAATACTCATCTGGTAAATCGTAAATAGTCCCGCCGTCAGGAACCATTGAAATTATGTCAATGGTTTGCTGTGTATGAATAGTTATTTGATGGTTCTTTACTGTTTTCTGCTTACCACGCATTTTTCTCTGATAATCGTTTTGCGGCGCAGAAGCATATCCATACTCATCGTCAAGACCATCTTCGGCATTCAACGGTGGTAAATCACTAATTGCATCCATACTGGTAACGACTCCTTCCACCTTTGGAGGAAACACGAATTTATTCTTTTTCATGCCAACAAAGAAAACACGATGGCGATTCTGTGGAACACCATAATCCGAAGCCACCACTTCTTGAAATGAGACCTCGTAACCCAACTTACCGAAACGTTCAACAATGTCATCTTTAAAAAGACCTTTTGACAAAGTCAAAAGCCCAGATACATTTTCAATTACAAAAAATTCCGGTCGCACTAACTTAACAACTCTGTAGTATTCAAGATATAAGTGGTTACGAGGATCATTCACGTCCCTTGTTCCAACCTTGCTAAACCCTTGGCAAGGAGGGCCACCAATCACCCCAATAACATCATTTTTTTTATTCAAAGCTACAAGTTGCTCGTCTGTTATTGAATGTATGTCAGCACATTCAGCCACTTTTTTCTCGTGATTATGATTATATGTGGCTACGGCTTTCTCCCACATATCTATCGCATATGATACCTCGAATCCTGCCATTTCAAATCCAAGGCTGAGTCCTCCACATCCACAAAATAAATCTATTATTTTATTCTTCATCTTCAAACAACTCCCTGATTGCATCTGCAATACACTTGGCAAGTAAAGGAGGAACTGCATTTCCCACCTGAAGATATTGTTCTGTCATAATGCCTTCAAACACAAAGTTATCTGGAAAGGATTGTAACCTTGCAGCCTCCCTTACAGTAGGTAACCTATGAAAAATAGGATGATAATAATTACTATGCTGATTGCCTGCATCTATAGTGACCGAAAAATCATCCTCCTTCAGTCGCTTGTATGCTGATGAATGGCGATTTTTCCTTCCAGAATTTGTAGTACGAGTTGTTTCCCATAATTCTTCTGGAACATCATGCCAGTTGCCGCCTTGTGGAACATAAGATATTCTCTTCTGTTGGATTTCAGCAGGATAGTGAATATCATGATTCACGATAATATTATTCCTCGCTCGAAGGTATGTGCGATACGGTGTATTCGGAGCCATGTGCAATTCTCTAAACTCTGATGAAGTTCCCTCGAACTGATAAAGCTCACCGATAGCATCTTTAACTGTAATTGCTATGTTGCTTTTCATTATTCGAGTCATATCGAACTTCTCACCCTTTGTAATGATAAAGAAGTTCCTCAACCTTTTTTGGGGAACGCCGTAATCTGATGCATCCAAAACAGCATTGGTAACACTATATCCACGGTCAGTGAATATTTCCGTAATCCTATCCTTTGCATAGCCGCCATCTTTTGTTATGATTTGCGGTACATTCTCAATCACAACAACTCGTGGTTGTGCCAACTCGACAAATTTTACGAATTCAAAGAATAGTTTATTTCTCGGATCATCCAACTCAACATAGTTTTTATTTGCATTAGAAAACCCTTGGCATGGTGGTCCTCCAATTATTACATCTATGTCTTGTATGTTCCCTATCCGCGACAGGATATCATCCTTTTCTATCGTCAAAATGTCAGCGCGTATAGCCCTTGTCTTTCTAAAATTTCTTCTATATGTTTTTATTGCTGCCTGGTTATGATCGATTCCAGCAATAGGGTCAAAGCCACTCATCTTAAAGCCTAAACTCAATCCTCCACACCCGCAAAATAAATCTATAAACTTGGGTTTCTTCATTTTAGGTATCCACCTCATTATCAATTTGTTCACTGATATCAAAATCAATCTCATTGCGTTTACAATAGTCATCAATTAGTTTCATGGTTTTCAAGTTCGGCCTTGCTTTACCAGTTTCCCAACGATTGACCGTTGCAAAGGAGACACCTATTTTTCTCGCAAAATCTTCTTGTGTCAGGAACGCTTTCCTGCGAATCCTTTTAATATCCTCTGAAAAACTCATTTATAAAACCTCGTTGTTATGTGACTAACATCAATATAGCATCCATATAACATAATGCCGTATTTAAGCAGCCATTTCAATAATATTTGAAGATTCTCCTATGAACTTCTTTAGTGACGAAATCACACAAAATTGTGCAGAGGGTCGCTGCACACTCCTCGGTGCGCAATAAGCGGTATGTATTCAAAGCCCATTACTGAAATCTGGCAAAAATCCTCATAATCAAGCAACGGCTTCATCTTGACAAGTTTCTGCCGAAAATAATTCTGAGCTAAGTTAAATTGATCACAACGCCAACAGAGCCCTTATTACATACCCTCTCAACTATCAATAACAGTATTTCCGTAGCCTCAATATCTCCAAAAACATCTCTGACAATATTTCTGTTGTCTCAATACGGCAAAAAGCAGTTCTGTAGTTACAACCCTCTATTTTCCAGTAGTCAGAACTGTTGTCAAACGGACTAAAAAAGGGATTCCGATTATCTCTCCAAACCGGGCAGCTCTTCAGAATCCCCTGATTTCAAGCATATTTGTGTGCTTTTAGTCCTTCACCCGTGACATCAAACAGACAGTCTCAACCCCTATGGTTATGGGGAACATATCCACGCTCGTAGATGGAAACATATCAAAGATTGGCTCTCGTTTGTAGGAACATATCGACTGTAATTATTTCATTTTCAAGCCTTTATCGATAGCTTCCTGAATAATCTTATGACAACAAACTCCCAACGGATTGTTTTCTTTACAATTAGAATTTTTCATTGCCCCAGTGATGGCATTTACTTCTTTTACGGATTTCGCGCCATGCTTTACAACTGCTTCAATTACCTGATTTTCTGTGACTTCGCTACAATAACAAGCATACTTAGGATCTGCATCTTTCTTAAACCAGATAGGAACTCTAACTTGGTCTTTCAAGAATTTTATTTCATTATCTAAGTTATAGTAAACAACGTCGCAGTCCTCGTTCATGCAAATCTTATATTGATCTCCGTTAACAGCATTACGATAATCATCTACCACTAGATGTTCAACAGTTACTTTACTAACGGAAATCCCTTCATTATTACATACAGGACAATTGTCTTTAATTTGATCCGGCTTTTCTGTTTTGCATCCACAACAACATTCATTATTAATCTTCATATTCTTAGCCTCCATATTTTCATTATAATTTCTTTTTTAAACTAGGTAAAACCAATTTCATATACTTGTCATTTATTAATAGCGTCAAACATTTTAGCTGGTGTTAATTTACTTAGCTCCCTGTTGTCAGCCAACGCACGTGTAGCTTTTTTGTGTATAAACACATCAGCGTCATGTTACCCATTGCTCGGCATTCTTCTAATTAACCCAAATACATGGAATGGCAACCCTTTTTTAGACAATTTATAACCGAACATTATCAAGCTTGAAAGTTTCTTTAGATTATAAAATATATTCTCAGACAATCAAGGGTAAAGGCTTCGCCCAAATTTCGTTGAAATTTGCCCTTGACAGTCTGTTCATATATTTTATTTAATTTATGAAACTTCCAGAGCTTTTTATTCTGCTTTTCTATATTCTACTGGTGTTTTATATCCTAAAGATCCATGAATTCTTAGGTTATTATACCAATATACGTATTCTGCTAATTTTAGATTAAGTTCTTGGAAATTAGTAAAGTTCTCCTGATATATGAATTCTGTCTTCATTACTTTATTGACTGCTTCGCTTACTGCGTTATCATATGGGCTTCCTTTTTTATTTAGCGATCTTTTTATCCCAAATACCTTTAATATTTCTTCTATTTTTATATTTTTAAATTCTCTTCCTCTGTCTGTGTGAAATATTTTTATACGATTTAGTGGCTGCCTTATTGAGTAAAATGCTTCTGCTTCTAGATTTGCATCTTTGTTTTTACCTGATGAGTATCCTATTATTTCACGACTGTTTAAGTCTATTATTAAACATATATAATTCCATGTTTTTCCTACTCTTACATATGTTAGGTCGCTTACTATTGCTTCTAAATAGTCTCTATTGTCAAATTATCTATTTAAAAGGTTAGGGATGTCTTCTTCGTTGCATTTGGGTCTTATTACTTTATATTGTGCTACTGTATAGTTTGAGACTAGGCCATTTTTTTCATTATTCGGCCTATTTTTCTTCTCGATATTTTATATCCAATTTTCCCTAGTTCTTTTTTTATTTTGCGTGTTCCATAGTTGTTTCTACTTCTTCTGAATATTTCTTTTATTTCTTCTAATAGTTTTTCATCTTCATCTAATTTCACATCTTTTTCTTTGTTCAAATGATAATAGACTAAACTTCTTGTGACCCCAAGTAGTCTACACATTGCACTAATACTATATTTATCTCGGTTCGAGATAATGAGGTCTATTTTTTGCCTAACAGTAGTGCAGCTTGCTTTAAAATATCATTCTCCATTTCAACCTGTTTCAATTTTTTACGAAGTCTGATTATCTCTTTTTGTTTCGCATCCACATTATCAAAATGGTTACTCTAAGCAGCACACCAACTATTTATTTTTTGAGTTTTAAACTTTGGTAGAAGTCTTGAACTCTTTATATTTACATAACTATTTGCCTCTATCACTATTATGACACGAAACCCTGCACAATGATCTAAAATTTTCAATTCTAACAAGTCTTTTTCAGTATTTTTAACTTCATAAAAACCTCTTTGGCAATAATGCCTAATTCTTCTTTAGTTGTTAAATTTTTTTATTTTACCATCATCGTTCCCCTGATTTTCAATTAATCTTCTTAGGTTATATAAGAAGTACATATCTTTTTAATCTTAAAGTTTTTAAGTCTTAATTTTAAAATTTTCAATCTTAGATATTATTTAAATCATTCCAAAATGCTCTAAAGCATCTTCGATTGCTTTTTCTTTTTCTTCTGGGCAATTTGGCACTCTTTGATTTTCTTTCTTACTAAAATTATAATTTTCTCTCTCTATTAGACCATGTTTCCTTTTTATTTGTGCAATATATAGGCTTGAAACTTTTAGTCCGTATTTATCTAACACATACTTTTTAATTTCTCCATAAGTTGCGTCTTTTGAAAAGTCAATTTCAGATAATTCATCTTCCCCTATTTCTATATCTAAATGATGTTCTGTATTTAGTTTGGACAACAGAGCTACCGTCTCCACATGATGTGTCATAGGAAACATATCGACGGGCTGAACTTTTTCCGTTTTATAGCCTTTTGCCGCCATATAGGCCAAGTCTCTGGCAAGGGTGGCCGGGTTACAGGAGACGTAGACGATGCGTTTCGGTTTGACGCGGGCAATGGCGGTGAGAACTTTTTCTTCACAGCCTGCCCGCGGCGGATCAACGATGATGACATCAGGACGAATGCCGCTGCCAAGGAGTTCCGGCAGTTTATAGGCGGCGTCACCGAGGAGGAATTCGGCGTTAGCGATCCGATTGTCTCCGGCATTTTTTACGGCATCTTTAATGGCAGGCGCCACAATTTCAATGCCATAGACTTGCTTTGCCCGCTGCGCCAAAAAGAGTGTAATCGTACCGGTACCGCAGTAGACATCGACAACCGTTTCTTGTCCTTTCAGATCGGCAAATTCCAAGGCTTTTTCATAAAGACGCTGCGCTTGCTCACTGTTGACTTGAAAGAAGGATTGCGCCGAAATATTGAAGGTCAGCGTACCGATAGAATCGCGAATGGTCGGTTTCCCATAAATCACTTTGGTCTTCGCTCCTAAAATGACATTAGTATGCCGCTTATTGACGTTTTGAACAAAACCGGTCAAATTCGGAATACTTTCACGCAGCATCCGTGTCAGGTCCTTCAAATGCGGGACCATATCACAGGCGGTGACGAGACAGACCATGACTTCGCCTGTATGCACGCCGACTCTGCCCATCAGGTGACGCACGATACCGGTCTCCTGATCTTCGTCGTAGGCCGGTATTTTATAGGTTTTCATCCACTGCCGCAAAATAGGAATGAGCCGATTGTTGCCTTCTTTTTGAATGAAACATTCATCTACATTGATGACACGATGAGTTGCGGCGGCAAAACAACCGATTGCCAGTGAGCGTCTCGCTCCTGCGGCGACGGGAAATTGCATTTTATTGCGATAATGCCACGGATCGTCTGCACCTAAAGTCGGCAAAACGGGAACAGATTCCAAATGGCCGATGCGTACCAGCGCGTCTGCCACTTGCTGCCGTTTCATGACCAGTTGAGCCGGATAGGAAAGGTGCTGGAGCTGACAGCCGCCGCAGCGGTCATAGACGGGACACGGCGGTTTGACGCGTTCCTTAGAAGGCTTGACGATCTTTTTCAACACAGCTGTCGCATACTGTTTTTTGACGACTGTAATCTCCCCTTCTACCGTCTCTTCCGGCAGCGCAAAGGGAACGAAAGCGGTAAAGCCGTCGACGCGGCCGATTCCTTCGCCGCTTGATCCTAAGCGTGTAATCTCAATGGTATACGTATGCCCCTTCTGTACGGGAACCGTCGCATGTTGTGCCATAATGTCCTCCCCATAATTTGAATCGTCTGCGGCTTTGCCCCAGGTATTGCAACCGCCGGCATAAGCCGCTTTTTTCTCCATGGAAAAAGGACGACAACGTCGCCCTTTACTAAGCATACGATGATGCTATTCTCCATCGCTGTTGACTGACTTACATTGTACCAAATATTGCGACAATGTCATAGGGGCGCGGCCGAGAACGCGACGCACGTCATCAGAAATGCCGCTTTGTTCACCGCAGGCCATGGCCGTATAGGTACTGACCCACGCAGCATACTGCCAAGGCTCGGCGGGCCAACGCTTACGCGATTCATAGGCTTCCCTTTCCGTTTCCCTGATGTAAGGAATATCGGCGCCGAGAAAACGGCCGACCTGCTTGGCGATTTCGTCTAACGAAAGGGCTTCTTCCCCTGTCAGCTCCAAGGTCTGATCGGCCCAACGCTGCGGCTCCTTCAAGATCGCCGCGAGAACAGCCGCCACATCTTGCCGCAAAATGAATGACGTTTTGCCGTCACCGGCCGGGCCTTTGATTTCACCGTACGTCCGACAGAGATCGATGAAAAAGTCCAAATAGAAATTGTCGCGCACAATCGTATAAGCAAGGCCGCTCCGTTTCAAGTATTCTTCCGTCCGCCAATGATCACGACTCAACGTAAACGTCGCCGTCGGCGCCGCACCATAAAAAGACGTGTAAACGATGTGGCGGACACCGGCTTTTTTAGCCGCATCGATAAAGGCGAAGTGCTGCTGCAGGCGCTGCGGACTTTCAGACGCCGAAATCATTAAGACGACGGAAACGCCTTGTAAGGCCCGCCTCGTTTGCTCCGTATTTTCATAGGCGCAAGACAAAACGGGTATCGCGCCGGCATTTCTTACGCGCTGCGGCTGTCTGGCCAAATAGCGAAGCCCTTCTTCCGCACCAAGGCAGCGGGCCACCATGGCCCCCAATTTCCCCGTCACGCCTGTTAACGCTGTCCGTTCCATGTACGTCTCCCCCTACTCGCCACAGCTGATATACCTGCTGATCACCGGCGGCACAGAAACCGCTTCAGCGCTGATCGAAAGAGCCCTGCGTCCGCGTCGCGCCGCTTCGTCCAAGGACGTCCCGTCTTTCCCGTACAGCGTTATTAAGGGCTCGCCCTTGAGGATAGTATCGCCAAGTTCTTTATGCAGACGCAAGCCGACATGCAGGTCAATGGCGTCTTCTTTTTTCGCACGGCCGGCACCGAGTGCCATGGCCAACTGCCCGAGCGACAGGCCGTCGACGCCTTGCAGGAAACCGTCTTGATCACTGTAAACGGTGTACGTATTATGACAACGCGTCAGTTCTTTTTGGCCGAGCCAGTCGATCGTGCCGCCTTGGGCCGCTATAAATTCGGCAAACTTGCGCAGTCCTGCACCTGAACGGAGCATTTCTGCCAGCAGCGTCTGTCCTTCCTGCTCCGTCGAGACGCGCTGCGCCGCCAGCAACATGCGCGTCCCTAAGGCCTTGACGACGGCCATCAACCGCTTGCCGCCGCGGCCTGACAAAGCTTCTACGGCTTCATCGATTTCCAGGCTGTTGCCGATTGCCGTGCCTAACGGCGCTTCCATCGAAGTGACCACGGCTTCCGTGCGGCGTCCTGCCAGCCTACCGATACGTACCATCGTTTCCGCCAAACGAGCGGCGTCTGCCGCCGTCTTCATAAAAGCGCCGCGGCCGTATTTGACATCGAGGATGATAGCCTTGGCGCCGGCGGCGATTTTCTTACTCATAATCGACGAAGCGATAAGGGGGATACTTTCTACCGTTCCCGTCGCGTCACGCAGAGCATATAGCAGTTTGTCGGCAGGGGCGATGTCTTTTGACTGCCCCATGACGGCCAGCCCCGTCGTCGCGACCTGATGAAGGAATTCCGCTTCACTCAGTTCTGTCCGGAATCCGGGAACGGCTTCAAGCTTATCAATTGTGCCGCCAGTAAAACCCAGGCCGCGGCCGCTCATCTTGGCAACGGGAACGCCTGCGGCCGCCACCAGCGGGGCGACAATCAGCGTCGTCGTGTCGGCAATGCCGCCGGTGCTATGTTTATCGACGACAATCCCCGGTATGGCAGACAAATCAAGCTCCTGCCCCGAGGCCGCCATAGCTAAAGTCAGCGCCGTCGTTTCCGCATCATCCATGCCGTTCAGATAAACGGCCATCAACCAGGCCGCCGCCTGATACTCCGCGACACGGCCTGCTATATAGTCCCTGATGAAGCGCTCGATTTCACGGCTGCTCAGCTTCTTTCCATCCCGTTTATGCTCAATGCATTCAATGGGCCACATATCCGTTCACCTCAATTCACGCCAAAAACTTTTTCCGAAAGGCAGGACACCGGCGGCGAAATTTTCCATAACTGTCTGTCCCAAATCGGCATAGGTACTGCGTATTCCCAAATCGACGCCGCCCTGCAGAGCCGGACTGTAAACGACGAGAGGCACGCGCTCCCGCGTATGATCAGTGCCCTTCCACGTGGGATCATTGCCGTGATCAGCAGTAATGATCAATAATTCGTCACTCGTCATTTGCGCCAGGAAGGTTCCCAACATGACGTCAAATGTTTCCAGACACCGGGCATACCCGGCCGGATCACGGCGATGGCCGAACTGGCTGTCAAAATCGACAAAATTAGCCATAAAGAGACCTTCACGCCTGCGATGCGCCGACAACTGCCTCGTCAAAACGGTCATGTCTTCATGGTTATCGGCAGTATGATAGGTCTCCGTCAAATCAACGTGAGCGTAAATATCTCCTATTTTTCCGACGCCGACGACGTCATAGCCCTTTTCTTTCAAGTAGGAAAACACCATTTTCCGTTTCGGCATCCTGCTGTAATCACGACGGTCGCCGGTTCGGACAAAGGCCCCTTGGCGGCCGGTAAAAGGTCTGGCAATGACCCGGCCGACTTCGTATGCCCCGATGCAAACCTCACGCCTCGTAAGGTCACAGATCCGATACAGTTCCGCCAGCGGGATGACCTCGGTGTGGGCCGCAATCTGAAAGACGCTGTCTGCCGATGTATAGATGATGGGCGCCTTCGTTCGAAAATGAGCGGGCCCGAGACGTTCGATAATTTCCGTTCCCGAAGCAACTTCATTGCCTATATAGTCACAACCCGTCTTTTCTTTAAAGGCTCGCAGCAAGTCCGGCGGAAAAGCTTTCTCGAAGACAGGAAACGGCGTATCGACAGGATTTCCCATAAACTCCCAGTGGCCGCTGGTCGTATCTTTGCCGGCCGAAATTTCTTCCATGACGCCGTAAGAGCCGCAAATCCGACTGTCTTCATGATGAATGGCCGCAATCTTCCCCAAGCCGAGGCGGCGCAAGTGCGGCAGTTTCAGACCACCAGGTACGGCAGCGTCGATATGGCCGAGCGTATCGGCTCCGACGTCGCCGAAAGCCGCCGCGTCCGGCGCACTGCCGGCGCCGACGCTGTCCATGACGATGACGATTATCCGTTTAAAACGCATCAGTGAGTCCTCCTATCGGAAAGTCAGATATTTTCGCGCTTTGGCAAAAGCCGCCAACGTTTTGGCATCGACGATTTCGTTTCTTTCAATCATCGTCTCCACCTCTTGCGGCGTATATACTTCAATATTCAAAAATTCATCGTCGTCCAGGTGCTGCGACCCTTTTTTCAAGTTTTGCGCAACATAAAGATACAACTTTTCATTGCAAAAACCGGGCGACGTATAGATAAATCCCAAAGGCGTTATTTCGCCGGTAACACCGGCTTCCTCTTCCAGTTCACGGGCTGCGCAAAGTTCCGGCGCTTCCCCGTCCCGTTCGATCTTTCCGGCCGGAATCTCCAGCATGGCGACGCCTGTTGCATAACGATACTGCCGGACAAAAATAATTTTTCCGTCATCTCTGATCGGTAAGACGGCGCAGGCGCCGTGATGCCAGACGGCTTCGCGCGTCGCCGTCCGTTCACCGCCGTTAATGCTGACCGTATCCAACGTGACATGCAGGACACGGCCCTTCATGATCTCTTTTCTTGCGATTAAAGTCTCTGTGCTGATACTCATCGTAACATCCTCCTAAAAAAAAAGACGCCTATAGCAGTATTATACTGCCAGACGTCTTTTTTATCCATTATTTCCCCGTACTGCCGATACCGCCGGTTCGCTGACCGACAGCCTCATCCGTATCGGTCAGCAGATATTTCATAAAAATGCCCTGCCCGATACGTTCCCCTTTTTCGATATGGTAGACCGTATCTGCCGTATTATAATAGGCAATCATGATATGCCCTTCATTATCGGGGTTATTATAGTAATCGCTGTCCACGATGCCTGTACTGTTCGCCAGCATAAGTCCTTTTTTAAAGGCCAGACTGGAGCGGATGAAAATGGAAAGGTATTCATCCCTTGCCATATACGCCTTTACCCCCGTCGGCACGACGGTAACGGCGTGTGGCGCCAGATCGACAGCAGCAGCCGCCGCCAAATCATAGCCGGCACTGGCCGCCGTCTTACGCTGCGGCAAGGTGACGCCTGCAGCGGCATAGGCGGAAACAATTTCGAAGCCCCGTTCTTTCATGCTCATCGTTTCTGCCCCTTATCGTGATGACCGTGCTTCGGACGCGCTTTATATTCCGCGTCGCCGCCGCCGAGGAGGACCTTGCGGGAAAGGTTGACACGCCCTTGCGCATCAATTTCAACGCACTTAACCATGATCTCATCACCGATATGAACGACGTCTTCCACTTTTTCCACCCGTTCCTTCGCCAGCTGCGAAATGTGGACGAGCCCTTCCTTACCCGGCAGCACTTCGACAAAAGCGCCGAAATTCATGAGACGCGTAACTTTACCGACATAAGTTTCGCCGACTTCGACGTCCTTCGTCAGCTGCTCGATCCATTCTTTCGCCCTGTCGCCGCCGGCGGCTTCGACAGAGGCGATGGAAACGAGGCCTGAATCGTCAATATCGATCTTAGCTCCCGTTTCTTCCGTAATCTTCTTAATCACTTTGCCGCCGGGCCCGATAACGTCACGAATCTTATCGGGATCAATCTGAATCGTAATAATCCGCGGCGCATAGGGAGACAGTTCCGGACGCGGTTCGCTGATAGCTTCCAACATCTTATCCATGATAAAGAGACGGCCTTCATGGGCTTGCTGCAACGCCTTGTCGAGGATCTCACGGCTGAGGCCCTTAATCTTGATATCCATCTGAATGGCCGTTACCCCTTTTTTCGTGCCGGCAACCTTGAAGTCCATATCGCCGAGAGCGTCTTCCATTCCCTGAATATCCGTCAAAATCGTAAAATCATCATCTTTGGTAACGAGCCCCATCGCCACTCCGGCGACAGGCGCTTCAATCGGCACACCTGCATCCATCAGCGCCAGCGTGCTGCCGCAGACGCTGCCCATAGAGCTGGAACCGTTCGATTCAAGAACTTCCGATACGACACGAATGGCATAGGGAAAATCGGCTTCACTTGGCATAACCTGCGTCAAGGCCCGTTCCGCCAGTTTGCCGTGACCGATCTCACGACGTCCGGGACCGCGCGACGATTTCGTTTCACCGACACAGAAGGACGGAAAATTATAATGGTGCATATAGCGCCGTTCCGTTTCCATTCCAACACCGTCAATGTGCTGCGCTTCCGAAAGGGGCGCCAACGTCGCAAAACTCATGACCTGCGTCTGGCCCCGTGTAAACAGGCCGGTGCCATGAGTGCGCGTAAAGAGGCCGACTTCACAACTGACTGGGCGAACTTCATTGACCTGGCGACCGTCGGGGCGAATCTTATCGACGGCGATCATGTGCCGGACGATCTCCTTGATCATCTTCTGGGTTACTGCCGCCACATCTTCCATATTTTCCGGGTAGATATCGGCAAAGTGTTCATAAATATCAGCTTCGACGGTATTCATCTTTTCTTCGCGAGCCATTTTATCTGCGTCGCAAACAGCGCCTTTCATGGCCGCTTCGCCATAGGCATGCACGGCTTCCACAATATCGGCCGGCACTTCGGCTTCCACGAACTCCTGTTTAGGCGTACTGATGGATTCAAGGAACGAAAGCTGGAACGCAACGACCTTTCTAATTTCTTCATGAGCAACCATGATCGCGTCAAGAATATCGGCTTCCGGCACCTGTTTGGCACCGCCTTCGACCATGAGGATCGCATCTTTCGTGCCGGCAACGACGATATCCATATCACTGGCTTCGCTCTGCGCCACTGTCGGATTAATGACGAATTGACCGTCAACGCGGCCGACACGCACGCCGGCAATCGGTCCGGCAAAAGGAATGTGCGACATGCAAAGCGAAACAGAGGCGCCGATCAGCGCGGCAATTTCCGGCGCATTATCATGATCGACGCAAAAATCATAGGCTACGACATGAACTTCGTGGCGATATGTTTTCGGAAAAAGGGGACGAATGGGCCGGTCGATGAGACGGGCAAAAAGCGTCGCCGATTCCGGCGGTTTGGCTTCGCGCTTGATGAAGCCGCCGGGAATCTTGCCGACAGCATACATTTTTTCTTCATAATCTACGGTAAGCGGGAAAAAATCCGTCCCTTCTTTCGCTTCTTTCGAGCCCGTAGCCGTAACGAATACGGCCGTATCGCCATATCGCACCAAAGCGGCGCCGCTGGCCTGCTTGGCCAATTTGCCGACTTCAACGCGCAGCGGCCGACCGGCAAAATCCATTTGGAAAACCTGTTCCATTCCATTTCCTCCTTCAACCATTCCTCAAGCTGTTCTTAAAAAAAAGGCTGATGCCTATACATCAGCCTGATGGGTGCGATTATTTACGCAGGTTCAGCTTTTCAATAATTGCACGATAACGATCCAAGTCATGTTTCTGTAAATAGCCGAGCAAGTTGCGGCGTTGGCCGACGAGCTTGAGCAAACCGCGGCGGGACGCATGATCCTTCTTGTGGCTCCGAAGATGTTCCGTCAGATAAACGATACGGCTTGTCAACAAAGCGATCTGTACTTCCGGAGAACCCGTATCATTTTCATTGGCGCCATATTTGGCAATAATTTCTTTCTTTTCTTCTACGTTTAACATTGTTCATTCCTCCTGTAAATAAAAATACACAAAATGCTGCGTGATCGTCGGAGATTTCGAGACACCCGGCATCTGTATGACAGTAGTTATTATACACTAGACGACTGACGATGTAAAGAAATGAGCGACCATCACCGTCTTTCCGTCAAAAAAATTTACTTCGCCGCCCGCCGCGCAAATGACTATACGGCATTATCCGCCCCGCATCTGCAATGGTATACTAAAGAAAAAAGGAGGTCTGATGATGAAAAAAGCCACGGGAATTATCGCCGCCCTGCTCATCGTCATTTCCCTGCCGGCCGCCGCTGCCGCTCATATCGGGCCTGACGGTTGCTGGAACGGCATTCGCCTGGCCGGCAAGGTCCGAATCGTCAGTCACGGCGGCGACCTCAAAGTGAAGACAGTCGACGCCTTCCCCGACCTGAACGTCAAAGCCGTTTCAGCGTTTCCCCATCGCTTGGGAGAATGGCAATTCGTCAGCAGCGGAGAAAACTTCACCATTCAATTTGTCGATTATTTTCCCGATCTGACGATCCGCTTCGTAACGGCATTTCCCGGCCTGCCGCACTGAAAGGGGGCGCATCACTTCACGGTTCTCAAGAAGAAATCCTCCTTAAAACGACAACCGACGTAAAACCAAAGAACCCGTCTCCGAAAAAAAACGGAAGACGAGTTCATGCCGTTATCATCAGTCATGGCGGCAGCCGTGGCCGTCCGTATGCTCATGGTGTCGGCACAGGGCCTGCCGATCATTTGCAGCCAGTTGGCCGTCCAGAAGCTTCTGCACCGCCGTATCACAGCTGCCGCTGTTGCCGTTATAGCAAGTGATGCCGGCATCTTGCAACGCCTGTTGCGCGCCTTCGCCGATACCGCCGCAAATCACGGCGTCGACGGCATGGGACCGCAAAAATCCCGCCAAGGCGCCGTGCCCCTGACCGTCTGTACCGACGACGCTCGCCGCAAGGATGACACCGTCGGCTATATCGTACAGTTTAAAGGCTTCCGATTTGCCGAAATGGGGAAATATTTGTTCCTGATCGTAGGTAACCGCTATTTTCATTTCTTACCGCTCCTTTCTAAACACGCTGCCGGTCGTGCTTTCAGAAAATCCGACGCCGCCAATCTGCGGCGCCGGACAACAGATTATTTCGTCTTGACGAGAGGCGCCGCGGGATCGGCATTAATATATTGGACGGACAGCTTATTATCCGTTACTTCCTGAAGCAGTTCCATCGTGAGCGCCGCCCGTTCAACCGGATTGTCCCCCGTTCCTAAATGGATGGAAACGGAATCTTTCGTATAGGCAATAATATCGGCCGGATTGCCTACATTGATCTCCACGATTTCTTCCGTCACCTCCGGTGACAAGGCTTGGAGATACTGTATGGCGTTGACGATCTCCGGCTCGCCGATAACGTCGCCCAACAACAGCGTATCAATCTTCTTTCCCGTCATCAGGGGCGCCGAAAATCCTTTGATCTGCGGCTCAACGGCAATGACCGTTCCCGTCGCATCAACGGCGGCAAAACCGTACATCGTCGTCAAAACGGCTGCCGCTTTTCTTTCTTTCATGTCAATATGAATAACGGCGGGAAATTCACGCGTAATCTTGACGTCGCCGACACGCAGGTCCTTGCGCAGCCGGGCAGCCATATCGCTTACCGACAACTTAACCGTATTGACCGGTTCGCCAACGCCGGCGGCCCGATACACTTCGGCAAAGGACATCGTTTCATTGCCGTCGACGATGACGGCGCCGAAAGGAACCGGCGCCAGACGCAAAATGAGCCACAGGAAAAAGACGCCGCAAACAGCCGCGAACACACGCAGCCGCCGTCGCCGCCGCAGGCGGCGCTGTTGCTGTCGCTGCTTCTTCTGCAGATTCTTCGCTTTTCGTCTAGCAATGCGCTGCAGCGCTTCTGTCGACATAGGCGACTGCCCGTCGTCATCGACGGTATATACGGCTTGCGCATCTGCGTCAAGGCGTATATACCGTCCGGTTTCATCTGCACCCGGACGGTTCACATCGTCATATAAAGTTGTTTCCCCTTCCGGAGGTATAAATTTTTCTTTCGTCATCATGAAGTCCCTGCACGTAGACGTAGTATATTAAAATTTCCCCGTTGCAGCTTCGAGCAAAATTTTTTCACATAGTTCCTCAAAGGATACGCCCATCGCTCTCGCTGCATCGGGAACGAGGCTGGTAGCCGTCATCCCCGGTACGGTATTGATTTCCAGGACAAAGAGATTTCCCTCTTTATCTGTCATCATATCGACGCGGGAAACACCGCTGCAATGAAGCAAATGGAACACGTCCAAAGCCGTGTCCTGCATTTTCTTCGTCATGGCATCGCCGATCGGCGCCGGACACAAATGCGACGAAACGCCCGGTGTGTATTTTGAGTAATAATCATATTTTCCCGTACTGGAAACGATCTGGATCACGGGAAAAGCCGTATCATCCATAACGGCTACCGTAAACTCATCTCCGTCGATAAAAGCTTCGACAATGATAGATGTGCCATACCGGAAGGCCTCTTCCAACGCCGACCTCAACGCGCCTGTCTCATTGACAATGACCGTGCCGATGCTGGATCCCTGCGCCGCCGATTTAATGACGACAGGCAAGGAAAAAGTTCGACCGATATCCGCTATGATGGAATCAAAGGGTTGTGATGAAAAATAATAGGCAAATGGGGCTGTCGGAATCCCGGCGCCTTGAAAGGCGCACTTGCTGATTACCTTATTCATACCGGCGGCGCTTGCCATGACACCGGGCCCCGTATAAGGCATGCCCATCATTTCACACAGGCCCTGGAGAACGCCATCTTCGCCATAACGACCGTGAAGCGCATTGAAAACGACGTCGAACGTCCCTGCCGACAGGGTCTGCGCAAACTTTTCCGGCACCAGTTCGATAATTTCGGCCCGATACCCCCGGGTTGTCAGGGCCGCGGCAATCGCCGCGCCGGTGCGCCGTGAGACGTCGGCTTCCGTTGACGGCCCGCCGACGACAACGGCAATACGTTTATCCTTCGTTATTTCCATTACCACTGCACCTTCTTTCCCGCTGCGGCGACATATTGCTCACCGACTGTATAAATATCGCCGGCACCCATGGTGATAACCAGATCCTGCGGCTGCGCATGTTCTTCCAAATAAGCCAAGACCGCTTCTTTAGTCGGAATGTACAGAACGTCCTGATGCGACAGTTTCTGCACCATATCGACAATCAGTCTGCCGCTGACTCCCGGAATGGGATCTTCACCGGCACTGTATACATCGGTAATGATCAATTTATCGGCGCAAACAAATGATCGGCCGTATTCTTTTGCCAACAATTTTGTCCGCGTATAACGATGGGGCTGAAAGAGACAGACAACACGATGTGTCCCCATGTCCCGAGCCGCCGTCAGGGTAGCGTTAATTTCCGTCGGATGGTGAGCGTAGTCATCGACGACCCAAACGCCGTTGACATGCCCTTTCGTCTGAAAACGGCGTCTGGCTCCGTGAAAATGCGACAGCGCCGTGACGATATCCGTAAAGGCAAGACCGCAGTACAACGCCGTCGCTATCGTTGCCAGGGCATTCAGAATATTGTGACGGCCAGGAACGGCAAGGGTCACATCGCCGAGAGCGGCGCCGCCGTGGAGTACGGTAAAAGTCAGCAAGCCGTCGTGATAAAAGACATTCGTTGCCTGATAGTCGGCCTCGTGCTCGATACCGTACGTAATACAGCGGCGTTCCAATGTTGGCAGCAAGTTGCGAATATGCTCATTTTCCACACAAAGAACGGCCGCCCCTTCTTCTTTATCAAGGAGCTGGATAAATTGTTTAAACGCAGCGACGACATTTTCAATAGACCCGTAGTAATCCATATGATCGGCGTCAATGTTGGTGACGACGGCAATATACGGAGATTCTTTCAAAAAAGAACCGTCGCTTTCGTCGGCTTCGGCAATTACATACCGGCCATGCCCCAAGACAGAATTACTGTGCAGATAATCCACTTCCCCGCCAATGACCAGGGTCGGATCCGTATTATTTTCATAAAAAACCTGCCCCAACATGGACGATGTCGTCGTTTTCCCGTGAGCGCCGGCAACGGCGATTGCCTTGCCCCAACTCATGATATGTACCAGGGCATCGGCGCGATGAATGACGGGAATTCCCTGTTCCCGCGCCGCCTTCAACTCTTCATTCGTCTCGCGGATTGCCGAAGAAATAACGACGACTTCAGCGTCACCGAGATTTTCGGCTCTTTGTCCGATACAGATGCGCGCGCCGCGGGCGGCGAAATTTTCCGTTACTGCCGTCGCTTTCATATCGGACCCGGAAACGCTGTAGCCTTTATCAATAAATATATTGGCAATCGCCTGCATGCCGACACCGGCGATACCGATGAAATGTACACGCTTTACCGAATTGAGATTGATCATGATCATGCACCCTTTTCTAACGTTTGCTGTTCCTAGCAATGGACAGCGCCAATTTCGCAATATCTTCCGCCGCCTGCGGACGTCCCATGGCTTTGCTCGCCGCCGCCATCGCCTTCAAATTCCGCGGATCATCCTTCAGACGTCTGATTTCTTCCAGTAATTCCCGCCCCGTCAGCATCTTGTCCAAAATCATTTTCGCCGCCCCGTTCAGGACCAAGGCCTGCGCGTTATAGCGCTGATGATCTTCTGCGGCATAGGGGTAGGGGATGAGTATAGCAGGCAAACCGCGTACTGTCAATTCCGCCAAGCCGACGGCACCGGCGCGATAAACGGCCAGATCGGCCGCTACCAAGGCTTCCGGCATATGATGCAAGTACGGAATAATATGGCTTCCTTCGCCATAATTCCCTTTGCCGTCGATACCGTCCAGCTGTTTGACGACTCGATCGTATTCATGATCTCCTGTGACATGCAGAATCTGTATATCTTTATCATTTCTGAAATATTGATGCACTTCAATCATCGCCGTATTGATGCTGCGCGCGCCGCGGCTGCCGCCGGCGACGAGAAGCGTAAACTTACAAGGATCCAGGCCCAAGAGCGCCTGTCCCTGCTCCTTTGATACGGTCAACACATCTTTGCGGACAGGATTACCGGTATAAACCAGCGCGTCCTTTTTCTTAAACCGCTGCATCGCCTCCTTGTAACCCAAGGCTACGCGATTGGCAAATTTGCTTAAAATCATATTCGTCACACCGGGAATGACATTTTGTTCCTGGACCAACGTCGGAACGCCGCTTAAACTCGCCGCCAATAAAACGGGACCGCAAACGAAACCGCCCGTTCCGATAACGACGTCAGGCTTAAATTTTTGTATGATTCTGGCAGCCTTGAAAACGCTTCCCGTCGTCTTTCCTACAGTAACGACGTTGCGCAACGAAATTCTCCGCTCCAACCCCCGCACGTCGAGGGTCACGAAGGGAAACCCTTCTTTCGGTATCAATGTATTTTCCAGTCCTGTTTTCGAACCTACGTATAAAAATTCCGTCGGCTCTATATCGGCTATTGCTCTGGCGATCGTGATTGCCGGATAAATATGGCCTCCCGTTCCGCCGCCGGAAAGAATGACACGGCCCATAACACGTCCTCCTTATCAGCACAGATTTTATCGTTCTTACAGACCGTTGACAATACCTTTAAAGATGCGGCCTCTCTGTTCATAATTATCATACATATCAAAACTGGAGCAAGCCGGCGATAAGAGTACGGCCTGCGGCTTCTTCGCTATCTTCCGCGCCGTCATGATCGCTTTTTCCATCGAATCTCCGACACAACGGATATCATTAACACCCGCTTTTTCAGCGGCAATGCGGAAACGTTCCGCAGCCTGCCCGATCAGGATCAATACATCCACTTTCACCGCCGCCAACGACATGAAAGCATCGAGGGGCGTCATTTTATCATAGCCGCCGGCAATAAGAATCAAATGTCCCGGAAAAGCTTCAAGCGCCTTGATTGAAGCGTCCGTATTCGTTCCCTTCGAGTCGTTGTAATAGGATACACCGTTCAGCGTGCGCACCCATTCCAAACGATGTTCGACGCCGTTAAACGTTTTCAGCACTTGCCGGATAACGGCGAAAGACGCGCCGCCGGCATGGGCCAAAAGCAGCGCCGCCAGGCAATTCTGAATATTATGTTTGCCGAAAAGCTTCAGTTCATCTTCACGGCAAATGACCGTGTCGATACCAGCTTCGCGGAAAATAAGCTGCCCCTTCTCCGCAAAAGCGCCTGCCGGAACGGGGCCTTGTGTCGATATGTACACAACGTTTCCCGTCATATCGCCAGCCATGCCGCGCACCAACGGGTCGTCATAGTTCAGCACCGCCAAGTCCGTCCGGTCCTGATTGCGAAAGATCCGCTTCTTGGCCGCACCGTAGGCTTCCATCGTGTGATGGCGGTCGAGATGATCCGGCGTAAGGTTCAAGATAACGGCGGCTTTGGCTTTCATTGTCTGGGTAAATTCCAACTGAAAACTGGACAACTCGGCAACGACGACGGCATCAGCCGGTAAATCGGCAGCCTGTTCCGATAAGCCGACACCGATATTGCCGCCGACAACGGTTTGCCTGCCGCAGGCCTTCATGATCTCTCCGACCAACGTCGTCGTCGTCGTCTTTCCATTGGTGCCGGTAATACCGAGTATCTCGGCGTCCGTCACCCGAACGGCTACCTCCACTTCACTCCAAATGGGAATCTGCCGCCGCACAGCTTCTCTCATAATGGGTATTTCAGGAGAAATGGCCGGCGACGGTACGAGAATGTCGACACCGTCCAACAGAGACGCGTCCTGTATGCCGAAAAGCAGCGTCACGCCGGCCTGCCGTAAAGGCCGCCACCGTTCATCGGCCGCATCAATCGCTTTCATATCGTTCAGCGTTACCTTGCCACCGTGCGCGGCCAAAACGGAAGCTGCCGCCCTGCCGCTGATGCCGGCGCCGATTACCAATATTTTTTTTCCTGAAAAATCCATTATACTCATGACTGCACCTGCTTTATAAAAAAATAATTAATGATCTCCCGCTAAGACGATAAGGATAGCTATAATGGCCATCAGCGCCGAAAAGCTCCAGAAGACCGTCACAACCTTTACTTCGCTCCAACCGGACAATTCAAAGTGATGATGAATGGGACTCATCTTGAAGACGCGTACGCCCCGTGTCTTAAACGAAACTACCTGTATAATGACGGACAGTGCTTCCAGCACATACAGGGCGCCGGCAACAACCAACAACAGTTCGGTCTCGGTTAAGATCGCCATGGCCGCCAAGGCGCCGCCCAGGGCCAATGAGCCCGTATCTCCCATAAACATTTTTGCCGGGTGCTGATTATAAAAGAGAAATCCCAGACAAGCACCGGTTAATGCAGCGCAGAAAACGGCAAAATTACCGTAACCGAGGGCCAATGCAATGACCACGTACGCCACAGACGTAATCGCGCAGGAACCGGCCGCCAAACCATCCAATCCGTCCGTCAGATTCACGGCGTTGCTGGTACCGACGATCATGAAGAAAACAAAGATATAGTAGAAGAACCCCAAATCAACCGTCCAATTGGCGACAGGAATCCAGAGCGTTGTCGGAAATTCCAAATACACGTTCAGTACGAGACAAAAAACAGCCGCCAGTATGAACTGACCGCACAATTTTTGCTTTGCCGTCAGGCCCAGATTGCGGCGCTTGACGGTTTTAATGCCGTCATCGAGAAAACCGATGATACCGTGCCCGAAGGTCAGCAGCAGAGCCAAGGCCTTACGCAGTTCAAAAGGGTTGAAGAGCAGACAGGAAACGATGACTGCAACTAATATGAGAATACCACCCATCGTCGGTGTTCCCGCTTTGTATTTATGGCTTTCCGGCCCCTCTTCCCGTTCCGATTGCCGGGCGCGAAATTTTTTCAATTCTCTGATCACGATCGGCCCCAAGGCCAAGCCGATAACAAGGCTGACAACAAATCCCATGATGAGGGTACTTAACATTCACATTACTTCCTTTCAAAATACGTCAATATCTTTTCCATGGCAAAGCCGCGGGATCCTTTAAGCAAAACCGTATCTCCCGGCAGTAATACCGACTTCAGCATGGCTGCGGCTTCGTCGTGATTTGCCGTAATCCAGACATTGACCATTCCTTCCTTTTTGGCTTCATCGGCAATAAAAGCGGCTTCATCGCCCAAGACAATAAGGGCGTCAATCGACGCAGCGGCTATTTGCCTGCCGACAGTCCGATGTTCCCGTTCCGTCCAGTCGCCTAATTCCAACATGCCGCCGAGGACGGCGATCTTCCGTCCCGTCGTCAGCGAGGCAAGCGTGGAAACGGCTTCGCTCATGGAAGCGGGATTGGCGTTATAAGCATCGTTGATAAAGGTGTACGGATCAAGCCGCACTAATTCCAAGCGCATCGGCACGCCGCCATATTCGCTTAATCCTTTACGCATTTGGTGCTCGCTCAAGCCCAAAACCCGTCCGACAGCGACGGCGGCCAAAGCGTTATAAACCGTATACTTGCCGATGACGGGCATCGTTATATCAAACATCAAATCAAAACAACGGCAGCTGAAACGGAGTCCTTTTTCATTTGCCTCAATGCGGCAGCCTCGGATCACGGCATTACTCAAGACGCCGTAAGTGACGCTCTTGGCGCGACAGATATCGGCCATGGCGGCAACATAGCGATCGTCCTGATTGAGAACGGCCACGCCGTCAGATGGCAAAGCGGCGACAAGCTCCGCTTTGGCTTTGGCGATATTTTCCTGTGATCCCAAAAGCTCGATATGACTCTTGCCGACATTGGTGACGACGCCGATCGTCGGTTCGGCAATCGCCGCCAACTCGGCAATCTGTCCCAAGCCGCGCATGCCCATTTCCACGACACAAACGCCGTGATCTTCTGTCAGGTTCAGCAAGGTCTTCGGCAATCCGATTTCATTGTTAAAATTTTTCTCCGTCTGCAATACATTATACTTCTGCGCCAGTACCGTGGCAATAATACTCCGCGTCGAGGTCTTGCCGACGGAGCCTGTAACGGCAATGACGGGGATTGCGAAACGACGCCGATGAAAGCGGGCCAGATCCTGATAGGCCTTCAAGGTATCGGTGACCAAAAAAACCGTACAATCGCCGTCGCCGTATTTTTCCGTTTCCCTGGCAACGAGAACACCGGCCGCACCGCCTTCAAGGGCTGCAGCAATAAAACGATGACCGTCAAACGTATCGCCCTGCAACGCGACAAAAAGTGATCCCGGTGAAAGCGTGCGCGTATCGGTATCGATACTGCTGAACGCGTTCTCACGGTTTCCTCGGCGCAGAAGTCTGGCGCCGGTAGCTTCAATTACTTCGGCAATCGTAAAGGCCGCCATACTTATCTTCCTTTCAACTGTTGAACCGCTTCTCTTGCAACTTCCCGATCATCAAAATGGATCGTCTTATCTTTTAAAATCTGATACGTTTCATGCCCCTTGCCGGCAATAACGATGATATCACCGGCCCCGGCTATTTCAACAGCCCGCGTGATAGCCCGGCGGCGGTCGACAATCACTTCATACGTTTGCCCTTCTCTGAGTCCCTGCTTCACACCTGCCGCCACTTCGGCAACAATGGCGTCCGGATCTTCCGACCGTGGATTATCGGAGGTTACAATGGGGATATCCGATTCCGCGGCTCCAATGCGTCCCATAATGGGCCGTTTCGTACGATCCCGGTCACCGCCGCAGCCAAAGACGGAAATAATCCGGTTCGGATGCATGGCCCGTGCCGTTGTCAACGCTTTTTCCAAACTGTCCGGCGTATGGGAATAGTCGACGACGATGGCAAAATCCTGTCCCGCTTCAACGAGTTCGAACCGCCCCGGAACGGAACGGAACGTCTGAATGGCCTGATCGATCGTCGCCGTGTCGACGCCTTCGGCATGGGCGGCGCCGATAGCCGCCAACGTGTTGTACACATTGAACAGCCCGGTAATATGCATCTGCAGATCAACGGAACCGAAGGGACCGGAAACATGGAACGATGATTTCTTCAATTCCACCTGCAACGAAGATCCCCGTAAGTCCGCTTCCTGTTCCACGCCATACGTCAGCACGTTGCCGCGGCAGGCGGCCAGAATATCTTTGGCGTACGGATCGTCTACATTGACGACAGCCGTCTTATTGCCTTTGACCGTATCGCCCGCCGTCAGCCCTTGAAACAATTTGGCTTTAGCGGCAACGTAGTTTTCAAACGTCTTGTGAAAATCCAAATGATCTTGCGTCAAATTTGTGAAAACCGCCGTATCAAATTCGATTCCGGCAACGCGATTTAATTCCAGCGCGTGACTTGATACTTCCATTACAACATGCGTTATGCCGCGCTCCGCCATCAGATACAGGAAATGTTGCAATTCCACCACATCCGGCGTCGTATTATGAATCGGCAGTTCTTCATCATCGATGAGCGCGTGAATCGTGCCGAGAACGCCGACATGATGGCCGGCGGCACGCAAAATGTGCGCAATAATATGGCTTGTCGTCGTTTTACCGTTCGTGCCGGTTACGCCGATCATGCGCATTTTTTTGCCGGGATAATCATAAAAATAAGGAACGATGTCTTCCAGCGCATGGTGAATATCGGGAACCATCAACTGTACGACGCGGTCAGGCAGGTCCAGGTGCTTCGCCGTCAGCACGGCAACGGCTCCCTTTTCAACGGCTTGCGCGGCAAATTTAGCGCCGTCAACATGAACGCCTGCAATGCAGACGAACAAATACCCTGCTTCTATTTCACGAGAATCGGCGGAAATACCGCTAATCTCGGTCTTTACATTGCCATCTACATTATAGATCCCTTTTATTTGACGACTTAATTC
This sequence comes from Megasphaera vaginalis (ex Srinivasan et al. 2021), assembly GCF_000478965.1. Lineage (NCBI taxonomy): Bacteria > Bacillati > Bacillota > Negativicutes > Veillonellales > Veillonellaceae > Megasphaera > Megasphaera vaginalis (ex Srinivasan et al. 2021). Next base: position 76,148 of record NZ_AWXA01000053.1, on the reverse strand, counting down.
TTCTACTGTTTTCATCCTTATTCCTCCCCTTATGCTGTCATGCTAATACAAACAACAATAGCAGTCTTAACCAGCATTAAGACTGCTCTTGCACTTCTATATCGTTGCGGCGGTATTGTCCGTCTGACGGCGATTCTGACTGTACAGAACGGCTGACGGTACGACCATTCCCAAATCGCCGGTCGCTATTTTATATATTCGTTCCGGCGACTCCATGCGTGCAATATCCACCTTTAAATCATCATTTTCCTGCTGCAGTTTCTGTATCTGCCTTTTTTCCTGCATCAGCGTATATCCGTAATCGATCCGCGCCTTTGCCAGAGCAACATTAAGAAGCAGAAAGAAGGCGCAAAGAAAAACAATAAACAAGGTTTGTGCAATCACTCTGCTGAAATGTTTTCTTTCCGCTACGCGCCGTGATGAAGGAAGCCCTCTATTTTCCTCATACGGTATATACCCTGCTTTTCTGGCCAACATTTGTTCAACACATCCCCAGTAATCGACAAAAACTATATTTATCACAAGCGGACTGCTGTCCGCAATTTCGCACTCCGTGCCCGCGGATTGGACGCCAATTCCGCTTCTCCCGGCACAATGGGCTTGCGGTTTACCTTCATCGTCGCTTTATGTCCGCAGGTACAGACAGGCAAGTCTGGCGGACAGATACAGTCCGTTGCCAGCAGTTTCAGCGTTTCTTTGACAATTCTGTCTTCCAGCGAATGGAACGTGATCACACACAGCTTACCGCCCGGTTTCAACCGTTCCGAAGCGGCTTCGACGGCTGCGCGCAAGATCTTGAGCTCGCCGTTTACTTCAATGCGAACAGCCTGAAAGGTACGCTTGGCCGGATGAGGACCGTCTTTACGGGCCCCTGCCGGAACAGCCTTTTTGATAATCCGCACCAAATCGCCGGTTCGTTCAATAGGTCCTTCTTGCCGCGCCGCCGCGATGAACTGCGCGATCCGCTTCGCCCAGCGTTCTTCGCCGTATTCCCTGATAATTCGATAAAGCGCCTCTTCACTGTATCCGTTTACGATATCGTAAGCGCTGATATCGGCGCCTCGATCCATGCGCATGTCAAGAGGCCCGTCATGTTGATAAGAAAACCCTCTCTCCGGCACATCCAACTGATAGCTGGACACCCCCAGGTCGAACATGACGCCGTCAACGGCAGCAATTCCCAATTCATCCATGACTTCACGGAAGTGAGAAAAATTACGCCGTACCGGAATAAACCGGCATTTGGCAGCGGACAACCGTTTGCCGGCGGCAGCGATGGCGGCTTCGTCCTGATCCAACCCGATCAGCGTCGCCTTCTCGGACAACCGCTCTGCCAATGCGCAGCTGTGCCCGCCGCCGCCCAACGTGCAATCAACATAAACGCCGTCGCGGTCACCGATAAGATGTTCGATTGTTTCTTCGCGCAAGACACTGATATGATGAAAATCCATGAGCCCTCCTAGAAATCTATATCCAACAGGCCGTCAAGACTTTCCGCTATCTCTTCCATGGCCGGAACGGTTTTCGCCGCATATTCTTCATAAGCGGCCTTGCTCCAGATTTCGATCTTGTCACCCGTCCCCAGGACAACTACATCTTTACTCAGCTTGGCATAATCACGCAGCGCGCTGGGAAGCAGTATGCGCCCCTGCTTGTCGAACTCGACTTCTGCGGCGCTGCCGAAAACGAAACGTTTAAAGGCGCGAACATTTTCTTTTGAAGCCTGCAATTTTTTCATCGCCTGCGCCAACTGTTCCCAAGCCTCCTTCGTATAAACGGAGAGACAGCCTTCCAAGCCGCGGGTGACGACAAATGACAGGCCCAGTTCTTCGCGAAATTTAGCCGGCATGATCACGCGGCCTTTCGTATCGATAGAATGTGAATATTCTCCCATAAACATGTTGCCGTCACCTCCTTTTCGTTTCACTTTTCACCACATTCTACCACATTTCCACACAAAATGACAATGAAGATATTTCGTGAAAATCGGGATAAAAAAAGAAAGGTTACCGCTTTTATGCAGCAACCTTTCTGTCGGTACTATATCTTGTAGTTTTAAGGAAAAAACAAAGATAAATAATTTTCTAAATTTTTATGAATAACAATATTTTCGGCCGTAAGCTTTTGCAGATCGCACCTTTTTTTCAGTTCTGTCAGAGAATAGCGCCTGCGATCCGGCAACAGATGCCCTCGCCAGGCCAAATAGGACAATAACGTATCGCTGTCAATCCCCTGCTCGCGCAAGTAACGCACGGTGATGCCGTTCTGTCGTTTTGACAACCGATGACCGTCGCTGTCGACCAACAAGGGAACATGCGTATATGCAGGCGCTTCATAACCTAAGAGCCGTATCAGCCAAATCTGCTGCGCCGTCGATGCCAGCAAATCCGCGCCGCGCAGCACGTGGGTAACGCCCATCAGCGCATCATCTACCGAAACCGCCAATTGGTAAGCATACATGCCGTCACTGCGACGTACAATAAAATCGCCGCAAGTAGCTGGCAAAAAAGCGTTTTTCCTGCCGAAAACACCGTCATTGAAAACGATCTCGGCGGCAGGCACACGGATCCGCAGCGACGGGGTCCGCGTCATTTGCCGGCGCTCCGCCAGGCTCATCTGGCGGCAGTGACCGTCATAGAGATACTGCTCGCCCGGATGAGGCGCGCCGATAGACTGCAGACGCGCCCGCGTGCAATAGCACGGGTAAAGCAAGCCCCTTTCCTGCAGCTGCCGAAGCGCTGCCGCGTAGACGGCGTACCGTTCCTGCTGCGTATACGGACCGGCCGGTCCGCCCGTATCCGGTCCTTCGTCCCATAACAGCCCCAGCCATGTCAGGTCTTCCAGAAACGCCTGGCGAAACAATTCTTTGGATCGCTGTTCATCGTTATCTTCTATGCGTAAAATCAGTTTGCCCCCCTGTTGACGAACTTGAAGCCAGCAAAGAAAGGCCGTCCAAACATTGCCCAAATGGAGATATCCCGTCGGGCTGGGAGCAAATCTGCCGCGCATGATCCCGGCAGTCATCAATTCGGCAGAGATATAAGATTCTTGAACAACGACGCGTCTTCCCGAATCTTAGTCTCGCTGCCCAGAACGCAGAGTTGATTATCCTGCATGACGGCACGAACGAGCGGAGCCAAGGCGCGGATATCGGCCGCCGTCGCCGCCAAGAGCTGATCCCGTATCTGCTGCGCCCACTCTTTCGTAACGCCGCTGTAATGGCGCGAAAGAGCTTTGGCAGTTCGCAACGCCGGCGTCAGCGGCGTATCGACGCGGCTCAGCGTACCGATAACGTACTTCGTCATCTCCCTGTCGGAAACGTCGAATTGCTGCAAATAATCGGCCAAATCATCATAGGCCTGCAGACTGTTGCCGAGATTGGGATCCCGATAAGAGCAAAAGACCATATTGCCGTTGCGGTAAAAACGTGTAAAAGCACCGTATGCACCGCCTTGTACGCGGATTTTCGTCCACAAATATTCGTATTGCAAAATCGTACTCAGGACCAACATGACCCCTGTATACGAAAAGCCGTGCTTGCGGAAATTCCCCCCTTTTGCCACATATTGGACGGTGCCGCTCGTCATAATCCCTTCATTTTTAACCGTCCTGTCAAAGGAACATGTGCTGCCGCCGGCTTCTCCCTCTTCCATGGCGTCCGTCCACTGCGGCAGCAGACGCCGTACCCGTTTTTCTGCGGCAACGTCACCGGTAACGGCTACAGTCATGCGGGAACGTACAATGATCTTTTTCAAAACGGCCGCCAACGCCGCTGCCGTGACACCGCCATCTTCACGAATAGAAGCGGCTATTTTACTGACAAAGGCGTAATAAGACAACTCGCCGGCGTCGGCAAAGCCTTCTGCCGCCGAAACGTAGGATAACAAGCGGTGCATGACCAACGTCTGCCCGCGGCTGAAAGCATCCATATCCCACCCCGTTTTCGTCTCTTCGATCAATTCCGCAAGACGAGCGGCGTTGGTAAAGACAGTTTGCAAGGAAATTTCACGCAGTAAATCAATCAATTTATCGACATGAATGTCCAAGCTTTTGGCCTTTATCCGAAAAACGGGAACGTATTCGTCCGGACTGTCTTGCTTGGAAAAGGCTTCTACGCCATAACTGATACCGCCTGTATATAAATCGATAAGCGACGCCAATTCACCGTACTCGTGCGCCGTCGTGTCCATATCGCCAAGCAAGTCGCTGAGGAGGTACACATAAGAAATTTCTTCTTCCGACAAGCCCCGTAAATCAAAGCAGGCTTCAACATAAGAAATGCCGTTCGTCACATCGGGTACGTGGCAAAGAGAAACACCGGCGGCAGCAGTCACGGTAAAGTCGACGCATTCCGCTTCTTTTTTCAGGTCTTGCCGCGCCAAAGTCGGAATGGAAAGCAGCGCTTCCGGCGTATCGGGCGTTCCCTGCTTCTCTTTCAACGCCCGTGTCGCCGCTACGATAGCGGCGATTTCCGCTGCCGACAGATAAGCCTTGTAAGCTGCAAGCTTTTCGGCCAACGCCTTGTCCCGCCGTTCCGCCAATCCTTTTTCCGGCACCAGTGAAATAAGCGCATAATAGGAATTATCTAAGATATATTTTTTGATAATATCTTCATAATAACCGTTTTCAATACCTGCACGAAGTACTCGCAACGCCTCTTCGTAGCGGAGCGCGGCAAGCGGATCGCCGTCATAAAGCCAAGTATCCATACAACGGATACCGTAAATGAGACCTTTCGGACGACCGGCGAAATCGGCTTCACGCAAGGAAAATTCAATACGGTTCAAGGCGCCTGTCAGCAACACCTTATCGATGCCCCGTTCAACACTGTCCTGTAATACGCGGCGTACGACCGGTAGTATCTCGCCGGCCATTTCCGGCTCCGATCCGTTGACTGTTATCCCCCACAACGGCTGCAAAAGGCCGTCCTGGAAATCACCGGAAATATCCTTTCCGACGCCGACATCGACGAGAGCCTTTTTCAGCGGCGCCGCCGGCGAAAGCAGAAAGACATAGGTCAGCACCTTCATTGCCAGGCCCAACGTCGGATCCAGGGCGTCGTCGATGACATAGGTCAAGCTGTGCAACGTTTTTTGTGCCGTCTTTTCCTCGGAAGCGATGCCGTAAGCATAGGACTTGACGAGCGGAGAACGAGACGGCTGCCGGCCGATTTCCGAATGAACGGCCGTCGCCGTAAACCGGCTCAAATATTCGCTGTCAATAAAAGACAGCGTAGCGTCAATATCCATATTGCCGTACAAGAAAATATAACTGTTGCTCGGATGGTAATATCGTTTATGGAAAGCTGTAAAAGCCGACTGCGTCAACGTAGGAATGACATCGGGATCACCGCCCGATTCGACGCCATACGTCGTATCGGGAAAAAGATTTTCCATGATCCGCCGCTCCAATTGAGCGTCAGGCGAAGAGAACACGCCTTTCATTTCATTATATACAACGCCGCAGTATGTCAACGGCTCTTCCGGCGTCGCCATTTCATAATGCCAGCCTTCCTGCATCAGGATCTGTTCGTCATGAAGCATATTCGGAAAAAAGACGGCATCCAGATAAACATCCATCAGATTTCGGAAATCCCGATCATTGCGACTGGCAACAGGATACATCGTTTTATCGGGGAAAGTCATGGCGTTCAGAAACGTGTTCAACGATCCTTTGACCAACTCGACAAACGGTTCTTTCAGCGGAAATTTCCGCGAGCCGCACAGCGTCGAATGTTCACAAATATGGGGAACGCCGGTGCTGTCCTGCGGCGTCGTCCGGAACGAAACGGAGAATACCTTATTATCGTCATCGTTTGCCAGGTACAGAAGCCTGGCGCCGGACTGCAAATGTTTCATTTCATAGGCATAACTGTTCAATTCCGTTACCGCTTCCGCTCGGTGGACGCGAAAGCCGTTGTATACTTCATTACATTTCAATGTTTGTTCCATAAAACACCTCTTTGCTTAACTGTGTAGGAGGAGCGCCGTCAGTTCTGCGACACTGTTCACCGTATAATCGGCCGGAAATTCCTGCCGTTCCGCTTCATTGCCATAGCCGAAAGCGGCATAAATAACGGGAATGCCCGTTTTTCTGGCGCCGATGACATCATATTTCCGATCACCGACCATAACGGCGCTATCGGCAGCGCCGCTGCCGATATGCCGCAACACGCGATCAATAACAACAGCCTTATCTTCCGTCCCGCCGAGAACACTGCCGGCAATTTCAGTCAAATACGGAGATAAGCCGAACTTCTCACAAATCGCCTCCGCATGCACCTGCGGTTTTGACGTGGCCACATAGGCCTTGCTGCCGGCCGACTGCAATTGCCGAAGCATGTGAATAATTCCCGCAAACGGCCTGTTTTCAAACTTGCCGATCGTGCCGTAACGTTCTTGAAAAAAGGCATACGTAGCCTGGGCTTTTTCTGGTGAAAATCCGAAGGTATCCAAAAAAGTCAGCATCAGCGGCGGCCCGATGATAACCTGCTGTTCCAATCTTCCCGCCGTTTCTTCCCCTTGCTTTTCCAGGGCATATGCGACGGATTTGATAATGCCTTCCTGAGAATCCGTCAGCGTTCCGTCCAAATCGAACAGAATATGTCTATACATGAGTTCCTCCCATCTTCTCTCTAACTTTTATATTATACCACAGTCTGTCATCGGCAGCACCGCTAACTCCCGAAAATAACAGAAGCCGCCTCTCCTGTCGGAAAGACGGCTATCAGAAAAGCATTTATTGCAATAATTTATCGGCCTTGGCGATATTGGCGCGAATGGTGGCGCAGCAGCCTTTCAAGGCCTGCAATTCGTCTGCCGGCAAATCGAAAACGACGACGCGTTCAATACCGTTTGCTCCGATAACGGCAGGAACACCGCAAAAAATGCCTTTTTCGCCGTATTCTCCGTCAAGCGCGACACTGGCCGCCATGATTTTCTTTTCATCATGAAGCACGGCGCTCGCCATCGTAACGGCCGTCATGGCAATCCCGTATTCCGTACAGTGCTTACCCTGATACGTGACCCAGCCGCCTTTAATAGCCCGTTCCGTCAGCTCTTTCGTATCGAAATCGTACTGTTTGTTTTCTTTCGCTAATTCCGTATACGGCTGCCCGCCGAAATTGACGACAGACCACGGCGTCATCTGTGAGTTGCCGTGCTCGCCCATCATGTAGGCCGTAAACGAATGATGTTCCACATCGGTCTGCTGCGAAATGGCACTGACCAAGCGCGACGTATCCAAGCCCGTACCGGTGCCGAAGACACGTCCCTTCGGCAAACCGCTCCGAGTAGCAAGCAAATGCGTAACGACGTCACAGGGATTGGTAATATTGATGATGACGCCGTCAAAACCGCCGGCCATAACCTTATCGATATATCCGGCAACGCCGGGAACGGTAAAGCCCATTTCGTCATCGCGGTTACCTGTCGCGCAAAGGTCGATCTTACCGATCGCATTGATGATAACATCGCAATCTCCCAATTCCTCGTATTTAGCGAGCGTATAGTTGACGCGGTGCGGCATGAACATGACGGCATCCATCAGATCCTGCCGTTCACTGACAGCTTTGCTTTCATTCAAATCGCAAAGCTTGACTTCATCGGCTGTTCCGGTAAGTCCGAAGGCAAAGGCGACATGCGCCCCGACATGCCCTAACCCGATAACACCGACGGCCCTCTTTTTTACTGTACTCATCATGACCCCCTCATTTCTTTAACCAAATTTTACATGCTTAAATTTTATTGTACACCAAACAGTCGTGTTTTTCATCCTTTTTCTTTCTGTTTTTTTAATGATAAAAAAACTTCCCACCTTATGGGCAGGAAGTCTTTACCCTCTATTTGCGCGCCGCTTTTTTTCTGTCGTGTTTGTCCAAAATGGCCTTGCGGAGACGAATGCTCTTCGGCGTCACTTCAACGAGTTCATCGTCATTGACCCATTCCAGCGCCTGTTCCAAGCTCATAATACGCGGTGGTGTCAGCCGGAGCGCTTCATCGGAAGCGGATGACCGGGTATTGCTCAAATGCTTCTTCTTGCACGGGTTGACGTCAATATCGACGTCGCGGTTGCTTTCGCCGATCACCTGCCCCAAGTAAATAGACTGAGCCGGAGAAATGAACATCACGCCGCGATCCTGAAGATTGTAGATTCCGTACGCCGTTGTTTCGCCGCTTTCAAAAGCCACCAGGCTGCCCCGTGTCCGTCCGGGAATATCACCCTTCCAAGGCGCATATCCGTGAAATACGTGGTACATGATACCGTTCCCTTTCGTAGCCGTCAGAAATTCACTGCGGAAACCGATCAGCCCGCGGGCGGGAATGATGAATTCCAAACGCGTATAGCCGGCGAGATCAACCATATTGACCATTTCGGCCTTACGCGTCCCCAGCTTTTCCATAACCGATCCCATAAATTCCTGCGGCACGTCAATCGTCAGCGCTTCAAGCGGTTCGCATTTCTGACCGTTGATTTCTTTCGTAATGACGCTGGGCTTGCCGACCTGCATTTCATATCCTTGCCGGCGCATTTCTTCGATCAAAACGGCAATGTGCAGTTCACCTCGTCCGGATACCTTAAAGGCGTCGGCACTGTCCGTCTCTTCAACGCGAAGACTGACATTCGTCTGCACCTCGCGGAAAAGTCGGTCCCGAAGGTGACGGCTCGTGACGAAATCGCCTTCCTGGCCGGCGAAGGGACTGTCATTGACATAGAAAATCATGGACAAGGTCGGCTCATCAATATTGATCTTCGGCAACGCTTCCGGATTGGTGACATCGGCAACGGTTTCACCGATTTTGATATCGGGAATACCGATGATGCAGGCAATGTCCCCCATCGCCGCGCCTTTTTCCTGTTCGACCCGGCTTAATCCTTCATACGTATAAACGCGGCTGATCTTCGCTCTGCGCTGGCTTTCTCCGTCAACAATCAATACATTTTGATTCGGCATCATGCTGCCGCGAACAATGCGGCCGACAGCTATTTTCCCGACATAATCATCGTAGTCCAACGTCGTGACCATGAACTGAAGCGGACCGTCGGCATCACCTTTCGGACACGGGCAATGCGTGATAATCGACTGGAAGAGGGGCTGCAGATCCGTCGCTTCATCTTCCATCCGGACCTTGGCGACGCCGTCACGACCGTTAGCATAGATAACGGGGAAATCAAGCTGATCGTCGTCAGCTTCCAATTCCATGAAGAGCTCCAGGATTTCATCTTCCACTTCGGCTACACGGGCGTCGGGTTTATCAATCTTATTGATGACCACGATAGGTTTTAATTTTTGTTCCAACGCCTTGCGCAATACATATTTGGTCTGCGGCATGGGACCTTCAAAGGCATCGACCAGGAGCAGGACACCGTCTACCATATTCAGCACGCGCTCTACTTCACCGCCGAAGTCGGCATGCCCCGGCGTGTCGACAATATTGATCTTTACACCGTCATGCATGACCGACGTATTTTTCGATAAAATAGTAATCCCACGTTCACGTTCAATATCTCCGGAGTCCATGATCCGTTCGGCGACCTTTTCATTCGAACGGAAAACATGACTCTGTTTCAACATGGCATCGACCAAGGTCGTTTTACCATGGTCAACGTGAGCAATAATAGCAATATTACGGATATCCTTACGTTCCATGTGGCTGTTCTCTCCTATACAAAGAAATAACAAAATTTATCTTGTTGTAACTTATGTAGTATAACACAAAAGATCCTGTTTGCCTATACACAGGATCTTTTTTACGAGCATTTTATTCTTCACCGATAATACGGACTTCCGTTTCCAGCGTCACGCCGTAAGCTTCCTTAACACGGCGCTGTACCTCATGGATAACGGTCAGTACATCTCGGGCCGATGCATTGCCGCGATTGACAACAAAACCGGCGTGTTTGACCGATACTTCCGCATCACCGCAGGACAGGCCTTTCAGCCCCGTTTGGTCAATCAGCGTACCGGCGAAATATCCCGGCGGCCGCTTGAACGTGCTGCCGGCACTGTGCATTTCCAACGGCTGCTTGCTGCGTCGCTTTTCCATGAGTTCATCCATCAGCGCCTGAATAACGTCTTGCCGGCCGTAATCCAAAAGCAATTCCACTTCAACGACATACTCCTGCAACTCCTGGAACTTGCTCATGCGATAGGAAAAGCCGAAATCGGGGGTAACATAAGTTTGAACGCCGCCCTGACCGTTAACGGTACGAACGCGAGATACGACGTGGCTCATTTCTCCGCCGTAAGCGCCGGCGTTCATGAAAACGGCGCCGCCGAGCGTACCCGGAATACCGCAGGCAAATTCAATGCCCGTAAGCCCCCTGTTCTGCGCAAAGGCGCAGACATCTTCCAGCATAAAACCGGCGCTGGCAAGAATTTTATTGTCATGTGCCGACAGGACCTTGTGCATGCAGTTCAACTGAATCACAACACCCCGTATGCCGCCGTCACGAACGAGCACATTGGAACCGCCGCCGAGAACCGTAACGGGCAATCCCAAACGCCGGGCCGCTCTGATGGATAAGGACAACTCTTTTACCGAATAGGGCAGCACCAGCACGTCGGCAGGTCCGCCGACGGCAAAGGTCGTATGAAACCGCATCGGCTCATGAACCAGCAGATGTTTGTCGTCGAATACCGTATGAAGTTGAGAAACAAACTCGTTTATTGCCGTCTTAGTGATCAAGAATGCTCATTCCTTCTGCCATTGCGTTTTGCACGATCTGATAAATTTCTCCGGCCTTCGCCTGCCACGCGTTATATGCCGCCAGATATTCCACCGCTCCGGAGCGCGTTTTGATAATGGCTGCCAGCCGATTCATCGTTTCCAGTTTCTTCTTAATCGGCTTATCGCCCATGGACTGCGCATAGGCCAGTTCAGCCTGTGTCAATAAAAATTCACGCACCATTTTTTCCGTCTTTTGATCTTCTGCCAATTTTTTTCCGGCTGCCAACAGCGCCACATATTCGGGACATGCCTGAATAGCCTGCGCCAATTCATTCGCCTTTACAAATACGTCCATCGCCAACACCTCTTATTGTAAATTCGCAATCCCTATGCCGCCCTTTGCCAATTTCGGAAATCCGAGTTGACGCAACGCTTCGTAAGAAACGATGGCAACGGCATTCGACAAATTCAGGCTGCGCGCTTCTTCCCTCATCGGGATGCGGAAGCAGCGTTCCGGCGCCGCTTTTAATAACGCTTCCGGAAGTCCTTTCGTCTCCTTGCCGAAAACGATCAGATCATCTTCATGAAATGTAATATCGGCATAACATTGTTCGGATTTTGTCGTTAAATAATAAAAACGATGCCCTTCATAGGCTTTTTGCACTGCCGCAAAGTTTTCATGAACCTGGACATCGACAAGATCCCAATAATCCAGTCCCGCCCGTTTCAGATATTTATCTTCCAGGGAAAATCCCAAAGGCTTGACCAAGTGAAGCGTCATATGATTCGCCGCGCAAAGACGCGCTATATTCCCCGTATTTCCCGGAATTTCCGGTTCTACCATTACAATATGCATTCGTATCATCTCCATGAAGTATTGTACAAGAAACGGCGGAGAATAACAAGGCGTCCCTTCTCCATCTGCCGCAAAAATGAACGGTTCGCGACATTAAGAGGTATTCACAAACGGTCCGATTGCACGGATACACACCGGCAGTTTCTTCCATATCGTACTGACTGACGGAAGATCATTTCGCATCGTCATAAGATTTTATGCCGAAAAACTATTTTATCTTTACATATTTTTAATCTTCAATCTTTTCGCCAGATCCCGCACTGCCCCTTCAACGTCATCGGTAAAACCCGGCATTACACTATTTTGAATCATTTTGTTAATTATTATCAATAATCATAGGAATTATCGTTTTATTGCATTTACCTCATATTTATGGTATAATACAAACAATAATGACTATTATCAAAAAAAGATCTTATTAAAAGAGGTGTGTATCTATGGATTCATTTGACAACATTGCGCAATATCCCATTTATTTCGCCCCGGGCTGTAAACTGCTTCAGTTGGAACCGGAGATGGTTTCCAAAGTATACGATTACCTGCATCAGCTTTTCGGCAATATTAATCTGTATACTCGCTGCTGCGGCCTTGACGATTCCCGTCAGCAAGACGAAGAAGCGGTTTTCATCACGCTCTGCGATTCCTGTTTCAAAGTCTACGGCGAAACGTACGCAAATCTCCACATGCGCGATTTCTGGGACGTTTATGATGAATACAAGGATATTTATCCGTTGTATGATGAAGCGGCCGTTCGTAAAGCGCTCAATGAAACAATGACCGGCGTTTATCCGAAGGAAGGCATCAAAGCTTGGTTCAATAAATTCAATAATAACTGATTATATTTCGACGTATGATAAAAAACGGACTGCCGGCGGCGGTCCGTTTTTTTATCTTTTTCGTCATTGCCTTTCCCGGTAAACACGTTCAATTTCCGCTTCCAACAACGCTGCCTTTCGTTCCGTCTCTTCCATAAGCTGACAGGTTTTCCGCACAAAATCTTCATCGTCAATGGATTTCAAATTAATGCGGACGCTGTAAAAGGCCGAACGCATGGCGGCCCGCGCATTCATGGCGCCGATAACGCCATCCGTAATGACCCAGACATTGCCGTATCGCACAACCTGCACCGCCAAGGACAGTAAATCATACACACTGACGCCTAATGCCAAGGGAACTTCCGCAGCGTGGCGAAAGGCAGCCTGTACCCGTTCCGACCGGGATATCTCTGCCTTATTGATGCGCAGGGCCGTCAAAACGGCGGCAAACGCTTCGCCGTCCGCATCAATGGCGGCTATGTATTGCCGCCTCAAGGAGGCAGCCTCCGCCGCTGTCGCCGTCAACAGCGGCGCAACCTTTTCACAGCCTTTTTTATGAACAGTCAAATTGGCTACCATTTCCAAAAGCGCCGCTGCTGAAGCCGCCGTTAAAGCGGCAATGCCGCCGCCGCCCGGAACCGGCTCCGCCGAGGACGCCGCTGCCAAAAACTCTTCGATTACCGCTTTGCCAAAAGGCCTCTTACGATCAGAACAATCCTGTAATAACACCGTTTTCATCAATATCCATCCGATTCGCCGCCGGCACCTTCGGTAAGCCCGGCATAGTCATAATATTTCCCGTTTCACAAACAATAAACCCTGCGCCCGTGCAGACGCGCACATCTTTGACCGTAACGGTAAATCCTGTCGGCGCGCCAAGCAGATCGGCATTATCCGATAAGGAATACTGCGTTTTCGCTACACAGACAGGCATTTTGTCCAGCCCCAGTCTTTCCAATTCTTCCACTTGTTTCTTCGCTCTGCTTTCAAAGATGACGCCGTCACCGCCATAAATTTCCCTGACGATCGTTTCCAATTTTTTGGCAATAGATTCCGTTGCTTCATAAAGCGGTTTATACGGTTTCTTCGGTGCCGCCATGAGCGCCAGTACCTTTTCACCCATATCCAGTCCGCCGGCGCCGCCTTGCGCCCAGCAATCGCCCAAACTGACATCAACGCCGTAAGCGCGGCAAAGATCGGTCAATTTTTCAATTTCCGCCGGCGTATCGGTCAGGAAGCGGTTGATGCTGACCAGAACGGGAACATCAAATTTACGCATATTTTCAATATGCTTGGCCAGATTGGCAAACCCTTTTTCCAGAGCGACCACATCTTCCACTTGCAAATCGCTTTTTTTCACACCGCCATGCATTTTCAAAGCCCGAATTGTTGCTACGAGCACGACGGCATCCGGTTTAATACCGGCAAACCGGCATTTAATGTCCATAAATTTTTCGCCGCCCAGATCGGCGCCGAAACCGGCTTCGGTAACCGTGATTTCCCCCATCTTCATGGCCAGTTTCGTCGCTACGACGGAATTGCAGCCGTGCGCAATATTGGCAAAAGGACCGCCATGAACCAGCGCCGGTGTGTTTTCCGTCGTCTGCACGAGATTGGGCTTGATGGCGTCTTTCATCAAAACAGCCATGGCGCCGGCAACACCGAGATCGCCGGCCCGAACAGGCTGCCCGTCCAAATCGTAGGCGACGATAATATTCGCCATGCGCCGCTTCAGATCCATCAGATCTTCCGCCAGGCAAAGGACGGCCATAATTTCCGAAGCGACGGTAATCATGAAGTGGTCTTCTCTGGGAAAGCCGCAAACGGTTCCCCCCATAGCGACGACAACATTACGCAGCGCGCGATCATTCATATCCATGACGCGTTTCCAGACGACCCGGCGGATATCAATGCGCAGGGAGTTTCCCTGATGGACGTGATTATCAATAGCTGCTGCAAGCAGGTTATTGGCCGTTGTAATGGCATGCATATCGCCGGTAAAGTGGAGATTGATATCCTCCATCGGCAATACTTGCGAATAGCCGCCGCCGGCGGCGCCGCCCTTAATCCCGAAAACGGGGCCGAGAGACGGCTCGCGCATGGCGACGATCGTCTTATGTCCCATGCGATTCAGCGCCTGCGCCAGGCCGATCGTCGTCATCGACTTTCCTTCACCGGCCGGTGTCGGATTGATTGCCGTTACCAAGACCAATTTACCGTCCCGGTTTTTGGACAGGCGTCGAATCGCGTCAAAGGATATCTTTGCCTTGTATTTACCGTATAATTCCAAATCATCTGCCGTCAAGCCCACTTTTTCCGCAATGCTCGTAATCGGTTCCAACGTTGTCCGTTGCGCGATTTGAATATCACTCAATACTTTTTCCATCGTCATCGTCAGCTCCTCGATAGTAGCAAAAAAAATACCGACATTCCGGAATCTCTGCCCAGACGGTCGGCTCGCATCGATCATGCTCCCTGTGGTCAACCCACTTCCGTCAGTCACATGATCTATGCATTTATTATACAAAACGGCATCTGTCTTTGTCAATCAGCCGTCCCTGCAAGGCCCCTGTCCGCTTATTCAATAAGCACCGTTTGTACAGCTGAAAGCGCAACTGTTCCGCCGATACGAAGCGACTGCAATTCCCCGTCATCGACTTTGGCAGCAATCGCAATTGCGCCGCCCGGCTGGCGCAATGTACAAGCTACATTCCGTCTCCCGACACAGGCCAACGCCGCCGCTGCCGCTGCCGATCCGCTGCCGCAACTTCGTTCCCAGTAACGTGTATCCGTTTCCGCCACATAGACGGCAGGAACCATGGTCAGCGCCTGCGTATCGACAATGATTAGCCCGTATGCCGCATAGGCGTCAGTAGAGACATATTCGCGCAGCGCCTGCCAATAAATTTCCTTATCGACATTATCGCCGGTTTGTACGAAATAAACGAAATGCACGATTCCCGGCAACGTCACCTTGAAAAACCGGTACGGTAAATCATTGACGGGAATCAGCACGGCTTCCACCGACTCCGGCAGAGGCATATCAATGACGGCTTGAAAAACATCCCCTTTACGCTCAACGGCAACACCTAACGGCACAGTGCAACCCGAACAGGATACACGATACATTCCCTTGTCCTCTCTCGTCAAGGACAGGGCATAAGCGGCGGCACTGCGCGAAGCGTTACCGCAAAACTCGCCGCCCATCATATCAATGCGAAGAGCAGTGCCGTCTGCCGGATCCATGGTCAGATAAGCAACCTGTTCCGCTTCAAGTGCTTCGGAGACGAGCAACTTGGCGGCTACAACACTATGATCAGCCCGATCGATTCGATCCAAGACAAGAACAGTCGTGTTCCCGCTGGGATCTGCCATTACATAATGAATAGTTTGCATCACTTTTCTCCTTTCTTTTTTATTATACCATATCCCGTCACCGCCAAAATAAAAAGGACCCGCAAAATTTGCGGGTCCTTCTGCCAAGACTTACAGAACCAACGTCGGCGCTGCATACGTACGGCCGAGCAATTCCTGATTCAGCGCGTACAGCCCCTTCGGATCGGAACCGAAAAGTTCGTATTTTTTGATCAGTCCGTCGGCATTCTTTTCTTCCTCTCCCTGCTCTTTGACGAACCAGTCGAAGCATTGCATCGTACGATAATCGTGAACCTCGTCGGCAGCTCTGTAAATTTCATTGATCAGATGCGTGACATATTGTTCATGGGCATAAGCGGCCTTCATCGGATCGATGATATCGTTACAGGCCAAAGACGGTTTTTCAATCGCCTCAAACGTCACGGATTCACCGTTATTATGCAGATATGTACGCATCAGCATCGCATGATCGTGTTCTTCCTGCGCCTGCACATCGTACCAATGAGCAAACCCGTCGAGTCCTTTATCGTAATAAAAGTTGGCGAATGCCAAATACAGGTACGAAGAATAAAATTCCTGATTGATCTGTTTGTTAATAAGCTCTTTTACTTTGTTATCCAACATGCTGCGTTCCTCCTTGTCTATTCGCGGACCAGGGCTATTCCTAAAAATAGTCATCAACGCAATCTCTATAAGATTTATACATAGTAAACCACGTTTAAAATAAATTACAATGATTATTAACAAATAAATTGCTTTTTAAATAAAACTGCCGCCTCTCTTCTATAGAGCTGGCGGCAGTAATACGTTATTTTTTGACTAACTCTTCTTCTATCTGAATATGTAATTCATGAAGCTGTTTCGGCGTAACCGGTGACGGCGCTTCACTCATCGGATCGATAGCATTCTGCGTTTTCGGGAAAGCGATGACATCGCGAATGGATTTACGTTTCAGCATCAGCATGATCATCCGATCCAAGCCGAAAGCCAAACCGCCATGCGGCGGCGCGCCATATTCAAAGGCACGGAGCAAGAAGCCGAATTTCTGTTCCGCTTCTTCTTCCGTCAGGCCGATAGCTTTAAAAACGCGCTGTTGCAGTTCCGGCTGATAAATACGCAATGAACCGCCGCCCAATTCTACGCCGTTGAGAACGAGGTCATAGGCCTTGGCATAAACGTGGCCGGGATCGGTTTCCAACTTGTCCAGATCTTCGTCACGAATGGCTGTAAACGGGTGGTGCATGGCGACATACCGTTTTTCTTCTTCACTATATTCGAACATGGGGAAGTCGACGACCCAGGTAAAAGCAAATTCATCTTCACGGATACAGTTCGTACGGCGTGCCATTTCCTTACGCAATTCTCCTAAAGAAGCCGCGACGACAGAAGGTTTGTCGGCAATCATCAACACCAAGTCGCCCGTTTCGGACCCGCATTCTCTGCCGATAGCCTGAAGCGTGTCTTCACCGAGGAACTTCTTAACCTGTGATTTCAAGCCGTCCGGCGTAAAGCAGATCCAGGCCAGTCCTTTGGCGCCGTAGGTAGCAACGTATTCTACCAGTCCGTCCAGTTCGCGGCGCGGTATCTGTGAATATCCCTTAACATTAATCGCCTTGACCTGACCGCCGTTTTCAATCACGCTGCGGAAAACTTTGAATTCCGTATCTTTGACGAGCGCCGTAATATCGTGAAATTTCATGTCGAAACGGAGATCCGGCTTATCTGAGCCGTAATTTTCCATTGCATAATCCCAGGTGATCCGTCGGATCGGCCGCTCGATTTCATGACCCAAAACGGCTTGGAAGACATGGCAAATCATAGCTTCCGTCAGCTGGAGGATATCTTCTTGACTCATGAAGGACATTTCCAGGTCAAGCTGCGTAAATTCAGGCTGCCTGTCGGCTCTCAGGTCTTCGTCACGAAAACAGCGAGCGATCTGATAATAACGATCCATACCGGAAATCATCAGCAGCTGTTTGAAAATCTGCGGGGACTGCGGCAATGCGTAAAACTTGCCGTCATTGACGCGACTGGGCACGAGATAATCACGTGCTCCCTCTGGAGTGCTCTTGCACAATTCCGGCGTTTCGATATCGATAAAGCCGCGACTGTTGAGAAATTCACGCATAGCATGTTTAACGCGATGCCGCATAATCAAATTGTTCTGCATTTCCGGGCGACGCAAGTCGAGGTAGCGATATTTCAAGCGGATTTTTTCGTCGACATCGATATGATCTTCAATATAGAAGGGCGGTGTTTTGGACAGATTCAGCACGCGCATTTCTTCGCAGCGGATTTCGATCGTGCCAGTCGCCATCTTGGGATTTACTGTTTCAGCGTCACGCAGGCGGACGATGCCGCGAATGGCCAACACGTATTCGTTACGCACCTGTTCCGCTTTTTTAAACGCTTCTTCGGCATAATCAGGCGAAGCGACGACCTGCACGATGCCCGTGCGGTCACGCAAGTCGATAAAAATCAAGCCGCCGTGATCGCGGCGACGTTCCACCCAACCGCAAAGAACGACTTCTTTACCCGTATCGGCTTCCGAAACGGCCGTACAATAATGCGAACGACTTAAACCTTCCATTGTATCCATTACGTAATCATCCCTTCTTATGTGCTTCTACGTAAGCAACGATATCATCAAAAGCAACACTGTCCTGCGCCTTTGTTTCCATATTGCGAATCTGTGCCGTCTGCGCCGTCATTTCCTCTTCACCGATAATGACCGTGTAAGCGGCGCCCAATTTATTAGCCGCTTTCATCTGCCCCTTCATGCTCCGCCCCATAACGTCGATCTCGGCATAAATACCGCGACGGCGCAATTCTTGCTGCCAGCCGAAGGCTATCGTCTTAGCGGCATTCCCCAAGGCAACGATAAAGACCGGTTTATTTTCCGGAACCGGCGGCAGCAGACCTTGCTCTTTCAACGTGAGCAGCAATCGTTCCATGCCGATGGCAAAGCCGATACCCGGCGTCGGCGGCCCGCCCACTTCGGCGATCAGGCCGTCGTAGCGGCCGCCGCCGCAGATCGTGCTTTGCGCGCCGAGGGGGGCATACATGATTTCAAAAGCCGTATTCGTATAATAGTCGAGGCCCCTAACCAACTGCGGATCCAGGATAAACGGAATGCCGATCTTCGTCAAATACGCCTGAACAGCGGTAAAGTGCGTTTTGCAATCGTCACAAAGATTTTCTGTCAATTGCGGCACGCCGAGAACCATCATTTTTTCGCCGTCTTCCTTGCAATCAAGAACGCGAAGCGGATTTTTTTCCAAGCGGGCGTTGCAGTCGTCACAAAGCATCTCCCTTTTATCGGCAAAGAAATCCAACAGTTTCTGACGATAAACAGGGCGGCATTTGGGACAGCCGACGGAATTCAAATGGAGAACCAAGTCGTTCAATCCCAGTTCATGAAAAAGCTGAAAAGCCATGACAATAATCTCGGCATCGACGGCCGGGTCCTTCGAACCGATCTCTTCGACGCCGAACTGGTTAAACTGCCGATATCTCCCCGCCTGCGGCCGATCATGACGAAACATGGGACCCATGTAATAGAATTTATGAATTTTCGGATCGCCATATAGTTTGTGCTCCAGAAAAGCGCGAACGACGGAGGCCGTATTCTCAGGCCGCAACGTCATGCTCCTTCCGCCGCGATCATCAAAGGTGTACATTTCTTTCGTGACGACATCGGTCGTCTCGCCGATACCGCGCAGAAAGAGCTCGGTACTCTCAAATATAGGTGTACGGATCTCGCCGAAGCCGTAGAGGCTGCAAATTTGCCGGATCTTCGCTTCCAGGATCTGCCATTCCGCCGTCTGCTCCGGCAGGAAATCCTGCGTACCCCGCGGTGCAGTAATTGCCATTATCTATCCTCTCCTCCATATACGACGGTACACAAACGACGGCGCTCTTCAAGCTGCGCCGCAAGTATCTGCCCGTAACGTGTAATATCTTTAGGCATGTAAAGCTTTTCCATCCGGTTCGATGTCGGGGAAATAAATTTGCTGGCGCTGCCCGGCCCGATGCCGATGACGGTCTGCCGTTCTTCCATCATCTCAATATTGTAACGACCGATCGCTCCCGGCAATGCGTACCCGATATTGGCCAAACCGGCGGCCATGTATTTCTGCCGATACAGATAATACGGTACATAGCCGGCACGTTGTAATTTCTCCCGGCAATAGTCTACCATTGCCGTCACCGCCTCCGCCGTGCCGATAGCGCGGCGCAAGTCGTGATGAAATAACGGAGCGCCCTTTTTTAATGCTAACGTATGAATTGTAACATTTTCGGGCCCCAATTGGCAAACGATTTCCATATTCTCCTGCATATTTTCCGGCGTCTGTCGCGGCAAACCGGCAATAAAATCCATATTGATCACAGGAAAAGCAAGTTTTTTGCACAAAGCCATCATGGTGTATATGTCTTCTATCCGATGCCGCCGTCCCAGCAGATCCAAGAGCGGTTGTTGCATGGTCTGCGGATTGACGCTGATCCGATTGACACCGTATCGCTTCAGCAACTGCAACTTCTCTGCCGTCGCCGTATCGGGCCGACCCGCTTCCACCGTCCATTCCGTCGCCGCCGTCACCAAGGGCTGCAAAATTCGCAATAACCGCTCCAGAAGCGGCAGCGGCAAACACGTCGGCGTCCCGCCGCCGACATAGACGGCATCGACAGTAAGAGCAAACTCGCGGCATAAAGCGGCGGCAGCAGCCCCATCCGCTTCCAGCCGCGCCAGAAAGCCGGCCAAATGCGAAGGCTCTTCGCCGCCGATCAGCCGTGACGGAAAAGAACAGTACAAGCAATGGCTGGAACAGTAGGGAATACTGACGTAAACGGCTGCCCTGCGCTGCCGGTTCGTTACATAGGGACGCTGCAGAAGCGCCATTTTCACCAATTCGGAAGCCGTTTTTTCCGCAACGCCATAGGTCTCCTGTAACCGGCCAACAGCCGCTTGCGGTGAAACGCCGCTGTCCAAAATATGATGTACCAGTTTGGTAGGACGTACACCGATCAAAGATCCCCACGGTGACGGCGGCAAATGATAAATGTCGCGATGCCATTGCAGCAGATAATCTTTCATTTCCTGCCGCTCCCGCCGTGCCGTCAGTAAGGCCTGCCGCTCCGCAACGGCGCCTGCCTGGAGAAAGCGGCAACAGAGACGGCAGTTGCCGCCGCTTTCCTCAATGACGACCTGCGCGCCGACAGTACGCGGCTCATGACCGCCGCTATACCCCAGACAGGCCATGATCTGTCCGACATGGGAATGATACGTTTCAGGCCCCCTGTAGGTATAGGACTCGCGCCGATCAGGCATCCGCCGTTTCCTTATCAAGTCCGTCAGCTTGCCGCTTTTTTTCACATTCTTCGCAATAGCCGTAAACTTTCAGCTGATGATCGACTGTGTGGAAATGAAGGCGTTTCTGCAAAATCGTTTCCAACGTTTCCAGCAAATCGTCCTTGCATTCCCAAACCTTGCCGCAGCTGAGACAAATCAGGTGATGATGAAAATGGCCGTCTTCTTCGCAGTCGTTCAATTCATAGCGGCTGCAGCCGTCGTCAAAATCGAGCTTTTTCAACAGATCCATTTCCGTAAAAAGATCGAGCGTGCGGTATACGGTCGCCAAGCCGATATCGGGCGCAACTTTTTTGACGATTTCAAAAACATCTTCAGCACTCAAGTGACGGGCCGAACTTTCAACAAAAGCGCGAAGTACGACTTGCCGCTGTGACGTCATTTTGTATTTTTTATCCTTAATTTTGTCCTTCATGCGCTTCATCATCAGTTCCAGGACTTCTTCTTTCGTTTTTTCCACAGGAATCATCTGCCTTTTCTTTGTATGAATTATAAAACCATAAGTGCTTGCCTATAATTTGGAGAACCGCCGTTATCGGAACGGCCAAAACCATTCCCGTCACGCCGAAGAGCGTCCCGCCTACGAGAAGAGAGATCATGATGACAACGGGATGGATGCTGATAACGGCCCCCATAACTTGCGGCATGATCAAGTGACTGTCCATTTGCTGGACAACGACATAAAAAACGAGTACCTTCACAGCCAATGGCAAATCGACGGTTGCGCCGAGCAAAACTGCCGGAACGGCGCCGATAATCGGACCGATGATCGGTATCCATTCCGTGACAGCCGCCAGAAGACCGATAACCATAGGATAGGGCACGCCCATGAACCACATACCGCAAAATGTCAGCGTCGCAATGATGCAGCTCATCAGCAGCTGACCGCGAATATACCGGCTCAGGACGTGATGTATCTCAATGAAGACCTGTCGGATATGAGCCGTATAGCCGGGCGGATAAATGGCGATAAAGGAATTGACCATCTTCTTGCCGTCTTTCATGAAATAGAAGGTAATGAAAGGTACGACAAAAAACTCGACAACAGTACCGGCAATGACGAAAATGGACCTGATCAGATCGCGAATGCCGTCAATACCGTAATTGCTGATCTTGACAAAGGTGTCGTTGATAACGGCTTTCACCTGATCAGGCACATAGAACTGCGTCTGCTCATTTTCCAACTGTGTGACCAAGGCCGCCATCTGATTGACGATGGTATTGAAATTGGCGGCCAGTAAATTGACCTGCGCCAGGAGCGGCCGCAAAATAATGTTGGTAATAATGAACAGGGTCAAAAGCAGTACGGCAAAGGAAAGAATGATAGACACACCGACAGGCACATCCCGCTTCGTTATCTTTTTCAGCCCCTTGCCGATACCGTCCCGGACAGGAATCAAGACGAACGTGATGATCAGCGATACGACAACGGGCCAGTAAACGGCATGAACCGACAGGAAGAGTGCAACGGCAAAAACGGCGAGTACGACGCGCAGCCAGAATTGAGCTTCCTTATAGGCCGTCATCAGTTACCAGCTCCCATCCAGGAACGGGTTGTTCAGCCGCTCTTTGCCGATTGTCGTCGCCGGCCCGTGTCCAGGCAGAACGACAGTCTCATCAGGCAAAGCCATCAGCTTCGTATTGATGCTGTCCAATAGCGTAGCCGCCGAACCGCCGTACAGATCGGTCCGGCCGATGGAATATTGAAAGAGCGTATCGCCGGAAAAGACAACGCCTTCGCCGTATAAGCTGATTCCGCCCGGTGTATGCCCAGGCGTTTCATAGGCCGTAAACGTCAAGGTCCCCAACGTAATTGTATCCCCGTCATGCACAATATAATCAGGCGATTCACATTCAATGGGCTTGCCCATAAAAGCAGATAAATTATTATGTGAATTGGAAATAAGCGCCACATCGCCGGCGCCGACATAGACGGGAACATTTTTCCGTATCCGCAGTTCCTGCAGCGCGCCGATATGATCGGCATGACCGTGCGTCAGAAAAATCAATTTTAACGTTAACGACTTTTCCCGCAACGCGGCGTCAATTGCCTGGTAATCCCATGCCGGATCGACAACCATCGCTTCTTTCGTCGCATCGTCGTAAACGACGTAACAATTCGTCATAATCGATCCGAGCATCATCATTTCATATTTCATTGACATTGCACATGCCTCCTAAAAAGTTTTCCGACTATCCAGCAAAATCGTCACCGGGCCGTCATTTTCCAGCGACACGACCATTTCCGTCCGGAACCTGCCTGTGCCGACGGTGATGCCTTGCCGTTCTACGTGGCGAACAAAATCGGTATACAGTAATTCCGCCAGCTCCGGAGCCGCCGCTTCCGTAAAACTCGGCCGTCTGCCACGACGCGCATCACCGCAAAGCGTAAATTGCGATACGACGAGCATTTCTCCGCCAAAATCCAACAACGAACGGTTCATCTTTCCCTTATTGTCTTCAAATATCCGCAAGTTAACTATTTTTTCCGCCAAGTATACCGCATCTGCCGGCCCATCTTCCCTGGCTACGCCGAGAAGCACGGTCAAGCCATGCGCCGCCGTCCCGACCAGTTCCCCCGCCGACGTGACGGACGACTGTAAGGTCCGTTGTACTACTGCCCGCATCAAGTACCTCCCGTATATCGATCAACTGTATAAACATCTTTCAAGCGCCGTATTTTCGTAGCGATGAACTCGAATTGCGACAAATCTTTAATGCTGATTCCCATGTGGATCGTCACTATTTTGGCATCGTTTATTTTGGCATTCATGGCAACGATGGAAATTTTCAATTCCGCCAGCGCCGCCATAATTTCGGCCATAATGCCGGTACGGTCATAGGCCGTAATTTCCAGGTTAACTTCAAAGGTCTCGGTGCCGCCATAATCCCATTCCACATCGATAAGCCTGTCGATATCGGCCTGTTCGTTACTGATATTGGGGCAGTCGGCGCGATGAACGGAAACGCCGCGACCTCTCGTAATAAAGCCGACAATCGGATCGCCGGGAACGGGACTGCAGCATTTTGCCAAACGGACGAGAAGACCTTGTTCTCCCTTTACCAGGATACCGGAGCCGCTCTTATGCACCGTTTTTTTCGGCCGCAGCTTTTCGATCACGTCAATATTCGACAGTTCTTCCTTCTGCACATCCTTTTTGTGGAATTCGAGAAGTTTAATCAGCACCGTATTCACGGCAAAACCGCCGTACCCGACGGCAGCCGTCAAATCCTCTTCACTGCCGGCATTCATTTGCTTGGCGACGCGGGCTAAACGGCCGCTTTTATTGAGTTCCTTCCAATCATGGCCGAGGCGCCGGCATTCTCGTTCCAGCGCTTCCATCCCTTTGACAATATTTTCTTCGCGATTTTCCTTTTTGAACCAACTGCGAATTTTCGACCGGCTCTCCGAGCTGCCTACTATTTTCAGCCAGTCAAGACTCGGCTTGCCCGTTTTTGACGTAACAATTTCGACAATGTCGCCGTTTTTCAACGCATAATCGAGAGGCACGATTTTGCCGTTTATCTTCGCGCCCACGCAACGATGACCGACATCGGTATGAATCCGATAAGCAAAATCGATGGGAATGGCACCTTGCGGCAAATCGATGACGTCACCGCGCGGCGTAAAAACGAAAACTTCATCGGAAAAAGCGTCCAGTTTCAAGGCGTTAACAAATTCCTGGGGATTGCTCGTATCCTGCCATTCCAGCAAATTACGGAGCCAGCCCATCTTTTCGTCAAACTCGTTCTTACCGCCGTTGGCATTTCCTTCTTTGTAACGCCAATGCGCCGCAACACCGTATTCGGCAATGTGATGCATATCCCAGGTTCTGATCTGAATTTCTACTGGCTGCCCGCGCGTACCGATGACAGTTGTATGGAGTGATTGGTAATTATTGGGTTTCGGCATGGCGATATAATCTTTAAACCGGTAAGGAAGGGGCTTCCAAAGGCTGTGTACAATGCCCAAAACGCCGTAACAGTCCTGTACCGTATCAACGATGACCCGGATGGCGTACAGATCATAGACCTGACTCAAGTCGCGGTTATCTTTTTTCATTTTTTTATAAATACTGTAAAAATGCTTCGGCCTGCCGTTGATTTCAAAACGTATCTGCGATTCCCCCAACGATTTGCGCAGCACTTCAATCGCTTCATTCACAATTTCTTCGCGAACATGACGCTTCTGTTTCATCTGATCGACAAGATCATAGTACTTGTCCGGTTCCAAGTACCGGAAGGAGAGATCTTCCAATTCCCATTTAATATTGAAGATCCCCAACCGGTGCGCCAAAGGCGCAAAAATCTCCAGCGTTTCCTGGGCAATCCGCTTCTGTTTGTCGCTGCGCATATATTTCAAGGTACGCATATTATGCAGCCTGTCAGCCAGCTTGATGACAACGACGCGAACGTCTTTCGCCATGGCCAGAAACATTTTCCGCATACTGTTGATCTGCTGATCTTCTTTGGTACGATAATCAATGCGGCTCAATTTCGTTACCCCGTCAACGAGGAACGACACTTCTTTGCTGAAAAGCCTCGTCAGATCATCAAGAGTACATTCCGTATCTTCGACAACGTCATGAAGTATGGCCGCTGTAATCGTCGTCGTATCTATTTTCATATCGGCCAGAATCTGTGCCACTGCCAGGGGATGCAGAATATAGGGTTCACCGCTGACACGATGCTGTTCCTGATGGGCGCTTTCGGCCAATTCATAAGCTTTTTTTACGTCACTGCAATCAGCTGCAGGCTGGTACTCGCGTATCGTATTCACCAAGCGCCTGAATTCTTCTTCCTTATTTTTAAACTCCATATCGATTCCCCCTAGTGGCTGCCGTATTGCATATACGTAGCCGATGCCGCCAGACTCATCTTCCCTTCGATCGGCGGCAAGTCACAATATGTTTCATCTTTCTCGCTGTGAACCGTCAATATCTCCAACTCGCGAAAGACCTGCAACGCCGCCTTGACGACATGTCCCGTATAACGGCCGTCCTCAAGGGTGATCAATCGGCGTTCCAATTCCCATAACGGCAACCGCCGCCGGGCGGCCAACAAGCCCTTCATTTCTTTGTAAATATCGGCCATGACAGCCCGATTCAAAACGACCGACGGCGCATCGGCATGAATATCTTGCAGAACCATTTGCGGCGAAACGCTCCCGTTGAATTCATTGCGCTCCAATTGAAAAGCCAATTCCGCATAATCACCGGAAAGAATATCGCCGTACCGGTCGGCCATGGACCAACCGACACCGCTGACCCGCCGCTTTTCACCGGCGACAATGCGTAAATGATTTCGTTCTTTGCCGATCGTTCTCACTTCAGCCAATCTGCATCGCGGAGAGGCAAAAACGGGACGGCTGTTGGCCATGCCGTACGGTTCCAACAGGCTGAGCTCGTCAATAAGCGCGAGCGATATGTCCTCTAGCGGCAACGTCCAGTCAACGGCTACCGTCGGAATATAATCGCTTGCCGCCAAATGTGCGGCTGCATATGCCTGCAGCCGCTGCCGCAAGGGTTCAATATTTTCGGCCCTTACGGAAAAGCCGGCCGCCATCGTATGGCCGCCGTACTGGATCAACAGATCATCGGCGCTCCGCAAGGCCTCATACATATTGAAATTGCGGATACTGCGGCAAGATCCTTTGCCGACACCGTCTTTTACGGTAATAACCAGGGCCGGCCGATAGTACCGTTCCACCAGCCGGGAAGCGGCAATACCGATGACCCCGCTGTGCCAGCCTTCCTGATAAACGAGAAGCACTCCATCTTCCGCCTGCCCCTTTGCCTCTATCTGCGCTATCGCCTCTTCGGCAATCATGTGTTCCACTTGCTGCCGTTCCCGGTTCAATTCGCTTAACGACGCCGCGATAACGGCCGCCTTCTCCGCATTTTCTTCCAGCAATAATGCCGCTCCCCGTTCGGCATGACTGAGGCGCCCCGACGCATTCAGCCGCGGCGCCAGCGTAAAAGCGACACGCCCCGAAGAAACGGCTGACGCCGTGAGTCCGGCTGCCGTTATCAACGCCTGAATACCGATATTGCTGCCTTTTTTCATCCGTTCCAGTCCGTGGCGCACAAGAATTCTGTTTTCCCCCGTCAGCGGCACCAGATCCGCGATCGTACCTAAGGCGACGATTTCCGTGAAAGCCGTCAGCGCTTCCTTAAAATGACGCTGCCATAAAGCTCTGGCCAAGGTAAAAGCGACGCCGACGCCGGCCAAGTCCTTGCACGGATAGGCGCATCCCGACTGCTTCGGATTCAATACGGCAACGGCCTGCGGTAATGTTTCCGGCGGCTGATGATGATCGGTAACGATAATATCCAGTCTTGTTGAAAACTCATTGATCAACGCTGTTGACGAAATGCCGCAGTCAACGGTGATCAGCAAATCCGCCGTTCCCCGCGACAACTGCTGCAAGGCTTCCCTGTTCAGTCCGTATCCTTCACTTTGCCGTTCCGGTATATAAAAAGAGGCAACGCCGCCAAGAGCGGTCAATACCTGCTGCAACAAAGCCGTCGACGTAATGCCGTCAACATCATAATCCCCGTAAATGACGATCTTTTCCTTTTTCTTCACAGCTTGAAGGATCCGATTGACAGCCTTCTCCATCCCCTGCATCAGAAAAGGATCGCCGCAGTCGTCAATTGTGTCGTATAAAAAATGCCTGCCCGCCTCTGCAGTGCGAATCTGCCGATTCCACAAAACATGGGCCGTTGCCGGCGATATATGCAATTTTTCAGCCAGCTGCTCCAATAGCGAGGCAGGAACAGCTTCATTAATCCATTTCTTCATGAAATCACAACGCATTCTCATAAATAATCACTATCAATTATGTTTTTATTTTATCATATTCTATTCTCAAAATAAAGCGTCGTATTCATAAATAATTCCTCATTTTACGTACTTTTCACTTTTATGAGAATGAGAAAAGTCTAAAAAAACGGCCGTAACTATTATCTGTATTTTATTACCATATCGGAAAAATAGCTGGAACAATAAACGGAACCGGCGCCGGCGACTTATCCCGTATTGGGTACCGTTGTTTTCTGCCCCTTATTCCGTCTGCGCCTTTTACAAAAAAAAGGTGAGCCCATAAAGGGCTCACCTTTTATAAAACAGTTTATTTCGCCATTTCTTCTTTCAATACTTCCGCCAACCGTTTGATGCCTTCAACAATGCGGTCTTCAGGCATATTCGAATAATTCAGACGGAAATGATTGGCATTGCCGCCGTTCGGATAGAACGGGCCGCCGGGAACGTACGCTACATTTTTGGCCAATACTTTCGGCATAATTTCCTTTGCATCCATACCTTCCGGCAAAGTTACCCACGTAAAGAGACCGCCTTCAGGGAAGGTGTAGGTAACGCCTTCAGGGAAATATTCTTTCATGCTGTCGCACATTAACGTGCGGCGTTTGGCATAGAGGGCTTTGATTTTTGCAACATGAGCGTCCAGATCGAACATATCGATAAAGAAAGACGCCTGCCGTTGTGCGAACGAAGAGGACTGCAAATCAATGGCTTGTTTCAATTTAACCATCTTGTCGATGATTTCCGGATTAGCCACCATCCATCCTATACGCAGGCCGGGCATGAAAATCTTCGAGAAGGAACCGAGGAAAATGACATTTCCCTTCGTGTCCATCGATTTCAAGGACGGAACGACGTCGCCGTCATAACGAAGTTCGCCGTACGGATCATCTTCGATAATGGGGAAATCGTATTTATTGACAATATCCATAACGGCTTTGCGGCGTTCCAAAGGCCACGTGATGCCCGTCGGGTTCTGGAATTCGGGAATAACATACATCATGCGAACGCGATCATTTTCCGCCAAGATTTTTTCCAACGCTTCCGGAATAATGCCTTTATCGTCGGTCGGTACTTCGATGAATTTCGGGAAAGACAGTTTAAACGCGTTAATAGCGCCGAGATACGTCGGGCTTTCTACGAGAACAACGTCATCTTTATTCAGGAAGATCTGTGCCAACATGGACAACCCTTGCTGCGAGCCTGAGGTAATAATAATTTCTTCCGCCTTGCAGTCAACTTGAAACGCCTGTTTCATACGAGCGGCGATTTTTTCACGTAACGGATTATACCCTTCCGTCGTCCCGTATTGAACGGCTGCCTGACCTTCTTTGGCCAAAATTTCAACGTCAACCTTTTTCATTTCTTCCAACGGAAACAGCTCCGGAGCCGGAAGTCCGCCGGCAAAAGAAATTACTTCCGGCATCGTCGTCAACTTCAACAATTCGCGGATTTCAGAAGCCTTCAAACTCATTGCAAGATCAGAAAATTTCATTACAGTCACTCCTTCTTCTAAACACTTTACCATTATGACAAAATAAAAAACGCATACCTTATGATTTTATTATATCATTGGTATGCGTTCTTTTCAATTCTATTTATGTGAAAAATAAATTAAAGTTTTACGTTTATCTTCATCCATTTGCTCAATAAGTTCCTGCGTCGTATCAAACCGCTCTTCTCCTCGAATACGCTTATAAAAACGCAGGGAAACGGTCTTTCCGTACAAGCATCCCTGCCAATCGAAGACATTGGTTTCTATTCGCCTGTACTGATTGGAAAACGTCGGGTTGTCACCGATGTTGGTCATCGCCCGGTGCCAGGTGCCGTCAACTCGGATCCGTGTGGCATATACGCCGTCAGGCGGCATAGCCATATGCGGCGGAAGCAGCATGTTGGCAGTAGGAAAACCGATGGTTCGTCCCCGCCGATCGCCTTTGACAACGATTCCTTCCACTTCAAACGGACGGCCCAACAACAGCGCCGCCGTCTCCATGTGCCCCATACAGACCAGCTTACGAATAGCCGTGCTGCTTATCGGCGATGCTTTACCAGGTCGTTCCAGGAGAGAAAGGGCATGAACGGGAATATCATATCGGCTCATAAAAGCCCGCAATGTTTCCGTATTGCCTGCAGCCTTGCTCCCATAGGTAAAATTCGCTCCGACGACGATGGCGCTCGGTTGTATATACTGTATGAGTTGTCGGCAAAAATCATCGGGCGATTCGTCAATAAGCTGTCGGTTCATAGGCAGTAACACCAGCGCATCAATGCCGATTTCCTCGATGTAGCATGTTTTTTGCGCTACCGTCGCCAGGCGCAGCGGTTCATGTTCCGGCGCCAGAATCGATAACGGATGCGCAGCAAAGGTGACAACAGCAGTCAGACAGCCTTTTTGACGGCCAATCGCCATTGCCTTCTCCATGACCTTCCGGTGCCCCCTGTGCACGCCGTCGAAGGTCCCTAACGCGACGACGGAATGACTGATTCCCTTTATTTCCTGAAAAGAGTGAAAAACGTTCATCTGTAATTAACCTCATCCCATCTGTGCAAACATTTTATGCGGACGCAAAACGTGATGTTCCTGATCGAAGCGGGCAATACCGACCAATCGATCGTCCTGCCCGTATACGCGAACGACACTTCCTGCGGACAAACAAGGTCCGGCAAAAGGAACCGCTTTCCCCTGAAGCAGTTCGCCGCATTGCCTTTCATTGAGGGCCGCCGCCGGCAGCCCCCGAATCGCCGTATCAGGCGGCAAGATGTACTGTTCCGGAGTCGCCCTCAATTCTTCCAGCGTCGCAGCCTCAGCAATCGTGAAAAGGCCTGCTTCCAAACGCACGAGATAAGTCATACAGGCACAGCAGCCCAACCGTTCGCCCAGATCGCAGATCAGTGAACGGATATAGGTCCCCTTGGAGCAGGTGATTTCCAAGAGACCGCGTCCCTGCGCCGCATCGTATGCCAACAGCTGTGCGGCATGAATTTCCACAGTGCGGACCGGCATTGCAAAATCCGCACGCTGACGTGCCAATTTATATGCTTTGACGCCGTTAATGCTGATCGCCGAATAACGTGACGGCCTCTGATCGACAAGGCCTGCGAAAGATGCGACAACGGCTTCCAACTCCGCAACCGTCACCTGCGGCAGCCCGCTTTCGGCCACGACGACACCTGTACTATCTTCCGTATCCGTAGAAAACCCGAAAGCAAACTCGCCGCGATACGTTTTCACGTCGCTGTCGCCATACTCGATCAGCCTCGTTGCCTGTCCCAAATAAACGGGCAGGACACCGGCCGCCAGAGGATCGAGAGTGCCGGAGTGGCCGACCTTTTTCAGCTGATAAATGCGCCGCACCTGTCCGACAACATCGTGGCTCGACATGCCCGACGGCTTCAGCACATTGATGATCCCGTTCATCATAAAGCCTTCATGATTTCTGCGGCAATCATCTTTTTAGCAGCCGCCAACGAGGCGAAGATCGTGCAGCCTGCCGCTCTGACATGACCGCCGCCGCCGAAGACGGCGGCTATGGCGTTGACATCAACTGTTTTGGAACGCAAGCTGACACGCGTTTCCTCAGGGCGCTCGTATTTCACGGTGAAAGCGACATCGACGCCGCTGATATTGCGGGCATAATCGATATAACCGCCTGTATGTTCGCCGGTATATTGCAGCAGCTCCGGGGTAAAAGCAATGCAGGCAATCCGTTTCCCGCCGAGAAGTTCCACCTTATTTAACACTTCCGAAAGCGCTCTGATCTTCTGCCACGGGCAGGCGTCCAGGTGTTCGGAAATAACATTGGGCAGCGCACCGGCATCAACGAGGGCCGCCGCCGTCCGCAATGTATGTCCCGTCGTATTCCCGAATTTGAAAAAGCCGCAATCCGTGGCGATGGCGAGATAAAGCGCCGTCGCCATCGTCGGCGTAATTTCCGTCCGCCACGATTGGAAAAGCGAGGTCAGTACTTCGCCGGCAGCGGCATGATCGGTGCGAATATATTCCCAGTCGGCAAAATGCTCATTCGAAATATGATGATCAAGATTGAGTACCTTTCCCTGCATCAACGTTTCTACCGCACCAGTCCGGCTCTTTGCCGTCGCGTCCAGAACGACCGTAAGCCACGACGCGTCGACAGTCACCGCGTCGGGCTTCTTGATCTCTGCCGCTCCCTGAAGAAAAGAAAAGGTGTCGTCAATCGTATCATCGATAACGGCGACAACGGTCTTCCCCTGCCGCTGCAACCATTCATACAGAGCCAACAACGTGCCGATCGCATCGCCGTCGGGGCTGACATGAACAGTCAGCAATATCTTGTCATATTCGTCAAAAATACGGCGTATTTCTTGCGGTGTCGTGTTCATGACTGCACTCAATCCTTTTTATCCATATCGGTCAGCAGCTTATCGATCTTCATGCCGTAATCAATAGAGGTGTCTTCCTTGAATGCGATCATCGGTGAATACCGAATCCCCAGTCGCCTGCCGACTTCGGAACGAATATATCCGTTAGCGCTCTGCAAGGCCTGCAACGTCTCTTTTTTCGCGGCATCATTGCCAAAAAGACTGACATAGACCGTCGCCTCTCGCAAGTCGCCGGTAATCCGGGCATCGGTGACCGTAACAAAACCGACGCGGGGATCCTTCAGTTCCTGCAAGATAATCTGTGAAACTTCCTGCTTGATAAACTCTTGTATTTTGCGTATTCGTAACTCTCCCATGGATTTCCTTTCCGGACATTATTCCGGCGCGACTTCCACCATTTCATAGGCTTCAATCTCGTCGCCCTCTTTAATGTCACGATAGTTTTCCAACGTAATCCCGCATTCGTATCCCTCTACAACCTCTTTGACATCGTCCTTGAAACGACGCAGGCCGTCGACTTCTCCTTCATGAACGACGATACCGTTGCGGATCAGCCGAATCTTCGACGAATTGGTAATCTTGCCTTCTTTGATATAGGAGCCGCCGACAATAACCTTCGGCGTCGTAATGACCTTACGCACTTCGGCACGCCCGAGGATATGTTCTTCATACTTTTTATCGAGCATCCCCTTAATAGCCGCTTCCACATCGTTAATGGCATCGTAAATGACGCGGTACGTACGCATGTCAACGGTTTCCCGTTCCGCCGCCTTGCGGGCCGCCGCATCGGGCCGGACATTGAAGCCGATAATCAGCGCATTCGACGCCGAAGCCAACATGATGTCGGATTCCGTAATGGCGCCGACACCGGAGTGTACGATGGAAATACGGACTTCATCGCTCTTGATCGCCATCAGCGACTGACTGAGCGCCTCTACGGAACCTTGCACGTCACCTTTGACGATGAGCGACAATTCTTTCAATTCACCTTGTTGTATCTGGTTGAACAGATCGTCAAGCGTCACCTTGGCGTTGACATGAAGTTCAGAGGACCGCTTCTTTTCAGCCCGTTTTTCCGCTACGGAACGGGCCGTCTTTTCATCCGTCACATGAAGAATATCACCGGCCTCCGGCACATCGTTCAACCCCAGAATTTCGACGGGAATCGACGGTTCCGCCTTCTTCACCCGTTCGCCGCGTTCACTGTTCATGGCGCGGACTTTGCCGAAGCAGGTTCCGACGATGATCGTATCGCCGACATGAAGCGTTCCCTTCTGGATCAGGACGGACGCGACAGGGCCGCGACCTTTATCCAGTTTGGCTTCGATGACGACGCCTTGTGCCGGACGATGGGGATTGGCCTTGAGATCGGAGACTTCTGCAAGGACGAGAATGTTCTCCAGCAATTCATCCAAGCCGATCTTCGTGTGAGCCGAGACGGGAACCATAATTGTATCGCCGCCCCAGTCTTCGCTGATCAGCCCGTATTCCGTGAGTTGCTGCATGACATTCTGCGGCGCAGCGCTTTCCTTGTCGATTTTATTGATGGCGACAATGACGGGAACGCCGGCGGATTTGGCATGGTTGATGGATTCGATGGTTTGCGGCATGACGCCGTCATCTGCGGCGACGACAAGAACGGCAATATCCGTAACCTGTGCACCGCGGGCACGCATGGCCGTAAACGCTTCGTGCCCGGGCGTGTCCATGAAAACGATCTTCCTGCCCTTATACCGTACCTGATAAGCGCCGATATGCTGCGTAATACCGCCGGCTTCGTGACTGGTAACGTTAGTTTCGCGAATCGCATCGAGCAGGCTGGTTTTGCCGTGATCGACGTGTCCCATGATCGTGACGACAGGCGGACGAGTCTGAAGAGAATCTTCGGCATCGATAATTTCTTCGATTTCCGTCGGATCCTCCGGCGCCGCCTCCATCGTTACGGCAACATTGAATTCATCGGCAATCAGTACAGCCGTATCGTAATCGATCTCCTGATTGATCGTCGCCATAATGCCGCCCATAAGGAGCCGTTTAATGACTTCACCGACTTCACGCCCCAATTTTTCGGCAAAATCTTTTACACTGATCATTTCCGGCAGTTCGATCGCCGTCGGATAGTTTTTCTTGCGCGCCGGCGCCGCATTTACCTGGTTTTGCTGATTATGCTGCGCCTGACGGTTATTTTTATTCTTCTTGCCTTTCCCCTTATTCAGCACATTGGAAAGAAGCGTGTGTGGCCGACTGCCGCTCCCCTTGGCGTTGCCGCCGTTCTTATTGCCGTGGTTTTGGGTGCGGCCGCCTTTGCCGTGACCACTGTCACCGCTTTGCTGACTATGACCGAAATACTTCGTCCGTTTGGCCTCGCCCTGTTTATGCTGGCCACCCTGTGTCCCCTGAACCGCACCTCCGGCGCGGTTGTCACGCTGTTCTGTCTGCTGGTTGCGCCGCCCATTGGCGGTATTCTGGCGGTTGCCGCGGTTCTGTTGGGCGCCGTTCTTTCCGCTCTGGCCGTGACGCTGCGCGCCTTGCTGACCGTCGCGCTGCTGGCCGTTTTGATTGCCCGACTGCTTACTTCGGTTATCAGGCATCTG
The DNA here is from genome assembly GCF_000478965.1 of Megasphaera vaginalis (ex Srinivasan et al. 2021). NCBI lineage: Bacteria > Bacillati > Bacillota > Negativicutes > Veillonellales > Veillonellaceae > Megasphaera > Megasphaera vaginalis (ex Srinivasan et al. 2021). The sequence goes on along the minus strand of NZ_AWXA01000053.1, from coordinate 41,283 downwards.
CCGAACGCTGCGATCCTTCTGCCGCTGTTGCCGCCCGTCTGCCGCATCAGTCGCTTTTCGCTGCCGCGCTTCGCGCTGCTGCGGCGGTCTTACGGCGGCGGCTTGCGGTGTTTTACCGCCCTGCCGGCCGGCGCTCTGTTGCGGTTTCGGCGCATCCCCTTGCTTCTTTCCTTTAAAACTCTTATCCAATATGGATTGTATTTTATCGTCAACGCCGGTAAAATTACCGGCCTTTATATTATGTTCAGCCAACTTTTGAATAACTGACTTTGTCGGCACGCCATATTCACGTGCGGCTTCAAATATTCGTTTTGTCGTCATCTAGTTACCCCCTTCAGTTAGTACGTAACACGTCTTCTATGGCTTTGGCAAATCCCTTGTCGGTGATCAGAACGACAACGCTTTGTTCTTTCCCCAGGGCATTGCCCAATTCTTCTTTCGTATATATTTCCAATAAAGGAATCCTCTTCTGTTCTGCCAGTCTCCTGTAATTTCCGGCCGTTTCACTGCTGCCGTCACTGGCCAGGAAAGCCAGAGGAACCGTCTTTTTCTTCAAGTATTTATCGACTGCAAAGGCGCCGCTTACCGTCTTGCCGGCACGCTGGGCAAGACCAAGCAGACTCAATACGCTGCCATCTTTCATGTCAGGCTTTGCCGCAACGATTCATAAATTTCTTCAGAAACATTCGTTTTCAACGAACGTTCCAGTCGATGCTCCTTATATGCCTTTTCCAGACAGGCTGCATCGCGACAGACATAAACGCCGCGGCCCGCTTTTTTGCCGCTCTCATCAATTTCCACGACATTCTCCGGCGTGCGAACGATACGAGTCATTTCCTTTTTGCTCTTCTGCGCCTGACAACCTGCACAGACGCGGAGGGGAATCTTCCTTTTCTTGATCATTGCGGCCTCCTAATTCTCGTCGGCACGTGCTGCCTGCAATTCGTCAGGTACGCCCATTTCCGCCATCAGATCCACATCGGTACCGGCGTCGGCGGCAGCCGCCGGCAGCGCCTCACCGGCCTGACTTTCACTCTTAATATCGATCTTCCAATTTGTCAATTTAGCAGCAAGCCGCGCGTTCTGACCGGCTTTGCCGATCGCCAGCGACAGCTGATAATCGGGAACGACGACGCCGGAAGTCTTGTTCGCTTCATCTACGGTAACCGAGATGACCTGCGCCGGACTCAAGGCATTGGCTATATAGACGGCCGGATCTTCATCCCATTTCACGATATCTATTTTTTCATTCTGCAATTCGGTCACGATATTCTGCACGCGCGTCCCCTTCGGACCGACACAGGCGCCGACGGAATCGACATTTTCATCGCGCGAGTAAACGGCAATCTTGGATCGGCGTCCCGGTTCACGGGCAACGGATTTCAATTCAACGACGCCGTCGTAGATTTCCGGCACTTCCAGTTCAAAGAGGCGCCTGAGCAACCCCGGATGAGTCCGCGACAAAAGGATCTGCGCTCCTTTTGTCGTCTTGCGGACTTCGACGACATAACACTTGATCCGTTGCCCCATGACATAAGTTTCCGTCGGGATCTGTTCCGATACCGGCAGGACAGCTTCCGCCTTCCCCAAATCGACATACACATTCTTCTGTTCAATGCGTTGAATGATACCGGTTATAATGTCATCGGTGCGATTCGAAAATTCATCGTAAACGATACTCCGTTCCGCTTCACGCAAACGCTGAATCATCACCTGTTTGGCCGCTTGTGCCGCAATGCGGCCGAAATTCTTCGGTGTCACATCGATATTGACGACATCGCCTTCTTCGTAATCCTCATCCAGCTTCTGCGCTGCCGCCAGCGAAATCTCCGCCAACTCGTCGGTCACTTCGGAAACAATCGTCTTAGCCGCCATAATACGGTACTCGCCGTTGGTCCGATTCAATTCGACAACAGCGTTCGGATTGGCGTCCGGTTCCTTTTTATAAGCCGTGATCAGTACGGCTTCCAACGAATCACAGATAACATCGGGTGAAACGCCCTTCTCCTTCGACAAAAATTGAATTGCATTCAGTAGCTCTTTATTCACTTCCATAACCTCCAACTAGAAATCTATGTGCAGTCTGATCTGTGCGATATCCTTTTGATCGATCGTCCTTTCACCTGACGCCGTACGAAGGGTAATCCGGCGGTCGGTGCTTCTGCCGACCAATTCCGCAACCAACAGCTTCGCACCTTCATAGGGCTTAAAAAAATGAACGTCAACCTGCCTGCCTTGATACCGTATAAAATCGGAATCCCGTTTGAGAATGCGATCCAAGCCGGGAGATGATACTTCCAGCAAATAATTCTCTTTTATCGGATCTTTTTCATCCAACACCCGGCTCAGTTGTTCACTGACCTTCTGACAGTCTTCCAGATCGACGCCGCCTTCCTTATCAATAAAGACGCGCAAATACCAATCCCGTTCACGGACGTATTCGACATCGACCAATTCCAACGGCGTATGAGCGATAATCTCCGTCACTTCCCGAGCTACAAATTCTTCAACTTTTTCTTTTTTCATGACCGTCACCATTTGCCTTTGCTAACGTATTTGCATAAAAGTTGAGAGCGGGTTTCCACCCACTCTCAAAAATAAACGTCTCGTTTCTTTCAGTATACCACTATCGACGATCCGTGACAACGCAGAGCACGCGCCGGGCCTATCTGTCCGCCTCAATCCGCAGCCTGGAAAGAACGGGAACGAGATGCTTCTGCAGCGTCCCTTTCAAGACCTTCAGTTCTTTGCTGTCAAACTCATGCACCAAGTTGGGAAAATTATGTATCCGCTGTTCTGCAAAAAAATCATCGCGAAGCACGTTGTACATGAGCGAAAGGCCGCTTTTCGTTTTACCGTCGTAATACGCCAGGATCATATAGGAACCGTTAATGATGCGTACAGCTTCTCCCGGACAAATGATCCGCGTAAAACCTGCGCACGTTTCCGGCAAAAACTCATCCCAAGCGACGACAGGCACGCCTTTCCGCTTCAGGATCTCGCTGAAATTCCGTTCCCGGTGTACATAGTCGGCGTCGATACGGTCGGCCAATCGCGTCTCCGTCATCTGCCGGAACAGCTCGAAATCATCGGTAATGAATTCGATCAAAACGAACTCAAGCATCCCCAGATCCGTACGCAGTGAAAATTCTTCCGACTGCAGATTCAAAACGGCACGAACAGACCAGCCGTTATTGTCATTGCGATAAGAAAACAGCAGATATTCGACAGCTTCACCGCCTTTCTCGATCATCTCTAAATGGCGGTGTAACTTAAAATCTCCCACCTGAGGTGGGAGAATATCAAGGATATTCCATTGTGTTATACGTGCAATCAAAGCATCATTCATAGGTAAAGTAAAATGGTGCGGTTGGCGGGAGTTGAACCCGCACGACCAGAGGTCACTGCCGCCTGAAGACAGCGCGTCTGCCATTCCGCCACAACCGCATAATAACTAGAAATCATACAACTTTCTGTACTCTTCTTGATTTTGCAATACTACTTTAACATATTCTCGCGTTTCTGAAAAGGGGATTTCTTCAATTTTTGAAAAACTTTTATCCCAACCGTATTCCTGCATCCATTCGTCGACATGGCCGCGGCCGGCATTATAAGCTGCCAGAGCCAGGATTTGATTACCGTCGTACTCTCGCAACAAGTAGGAGAGGTACCACGTCCCCATCTTCAAATTTTGCTCTACATCTTTCAGCATTTCAGGCGTAAAATGCTGAATACCCATCTGTTCCGCTATCCACGCGCCCGTTTCCGGCATAATCTGCATCAAGCCGCTGGCGCCGCGATGAGACGAAGCGCCCTGGTTGAACTTGCTCTCCGCTAGGATAACGGCGGCGACCAACGCAGGATCCACCTGATCCTCACGGGCATACGTCTGAAGCGTCACGCCGTAATCCATGGGAAATACGTATTTCTGCACCAAAACATGACGCCATGAGACGAAATAGGTTCCGGACAGAACGACCAGTATAATTGCCGTTATAAGATTTCCCTTATGGTATCGACTGCGTTTCAATACTATCTCCCTGGAGACCAAAATTTGACATCAGCCTATTCCAGCAATGCCGAACCTGCTCCCGTGTCGCATCGACAGCACCGGTATTATCAATGATGACCTGTGCCAACGCCCGTTTCTCCGTTATCGGAAGTTGGGCGCGCATACGTGATAAAGCTTCGGCCTCCGTATACCCGTTTCGCTCCATTAAACGGCATAACTGCGTCTGAGGATCAACGTATACGAGCCAAACTTCATCAACATACGCATCATATTTTATCTCAAATAGCAGGGGCATGTCAAGAAATATGAACGGATATTTTGCATTATTTTCCCATGCCGTAATATGCTCGTCAATTTCTTCCATAATCAGCGGAAAGAGGATCTGCTCCAGCTTTTTCTTCGCGCCGTCGTCCCCAAAAACGCAGGCGCCTATATACTGCCGATCCATCGTGCCGTCAGGCAGCAGCGTCTGCGGGCCGAATGCGGCGGCTACCGCCGCCAGCCCCGGTGAAGACGGCCGGACGACATGCCTTGCCAAACCGTCACAATCGATCACGGCGGCGCCAAGAGTACGGAGCATAGCCGTAACTGTGCTTTTCCCCGATGCAATACCGCCTGTAAGCCCGATCCGATACAACCGAATTCCTCCCTTATCGTTGACACCGACGACAGTAATGCGTACCTCTGCCGCCTTGCTTGACGTATGTAATAAGTGTGCCGCAACGTTTGCAAGGTTGTCCCTCTCTGCCGTAAACGGCAAGGTTCTCCCTGTTTTTTCCCTCATTGCCGCTGCCGTCGACAAAATCACGAATCGTCGTGCCGCCATGAGCGATACCTTCCGCCAACACCTTGCGGATCGCCGCATGCAGCCTGTCGGAAGCGGCACGGCTGATGCGGCTGCAACGTCGCGCCGGCCGGATGCCGGCCAGAAAAAGCGCTTCGTCGGCATAAATATTACCCAATCCCGCCACTGCCGACTGGTCCAGGAGCAACGTTTTAATGCGCCGCGTCGAAGCATGCAACAACTGCCACAAATAGTCGGCCGTAAAGGCCTCGCCGTTACCGTCAGGCCCCAACGAATCATACCCCTTGACGCCAGTTTCTCCCTGCTGCGGCACGAGCCAAAAACAACCGAAAGTACGCACATCTCCATAGACGAGACAGCCTTTATCCAAGGTGAAGATCAAATGACTTGACGGCGGAACGGGCCGTTCGTCGGAAAGGTAGCGCAGCGTGCCGGTCATGCGTAAATGAATTAACAGCATCGACGCATCATCAAGTTGCACGCCGAGGTATTTTCCCTTGCGCGTTACAGATCGGATCCGCCGTCCCGTAAGAGCACCGATAAATGCAGTCGCCGTCCTGTTTTTGAGGAGGCGCGGCAACCGCACTTCCACGGCCTCGATGCGCCGTCCTTTCAAAGTCCGAGCCAAATAAGCGCGGACAGTCTCCACTTCCGGTAATTCAGGCATGATCTCCTCCTATTTTGCCGCTTCCCAATCTTTGCCCCAGTGAATGTCCACAACGAGAGGTACCGCTAAAGTCACGACTTGTTCCATCGTTTCTTTCAGCAAAGCCGCCGCCGTTTCCCGCTCCGCCGCCGGAACTTCCAGAACCAGTTCATCATGGACCTGGACGAGAATGCGGCTTTTGAGATTTTCTTTCTCCAGTTTTTCCTGCACCTGATTCATGGCTATCTTGATGATATCGGCGGCGCTGCCCTGAATAGGCGTATTCATCGCCGTCCGTTCGGCAAAAGATCGGCGGGTAAAATTCTTGCTGTTGATCTCCGGCAACGGCCGAATTCTGCCGAACATCGTCTTGGCGATGCCCCGTTCCCTCGCGTCATCAATCAGGCTGTCCAAATATTTCCGTATCGTTCCGTACCGGTCGAAATAAGATGTAATATAGTTCTTGGCCTGTTGCCGCGTAATGCCTAAATTGCGTGCCAGACCGAAATCGCTGATACCGTAAATAATGCCGAAATTTACGGCCTTGGCGTGAGACCGGAGTTCAGCAGTGACCTCTTCCCACGGCACACCGAAAACCTCTGCCGCCGTGCGGCGATGAATATCCTGGTTTTTCCGAAAACCGTCAATCATCGTCGGATCCTGCGACAGATGTGCCAGCAGACGCAGTTCAATCTGCGAATAGTCGCCGGACAGAAGATAGTCATACCCGGGTCCTGGTACGAAAAACGAACGGATCTTTCGTCCCTGTTCCGTGCGAATCGGTATATTCTGCAAGTTCGGATCGGAACTGCTCAGTCTTCCTGTCGCCGTCACCATCTGGTTGAAAGACGTGTAAATACGCCCCGTTTCCGCTGAGATCAACGGCTCCAGCCCGTCCAGATACGTCGAGATCAGTTTTTTTAATTCCCTGTAGCGCAGTACCTTGGGAATCAGCGGATGCAGTCCGCTCAATTCCTCCAATACGGCTTGATCCGTCGAATAACCGGTCTTCGTCTTCTTGATGAGGGGAAGTCCGAGTTTTTCAAAAAGAACGACGCCGAGCTGCTTCGTTGAATTTACATTAAACACCTCTCCGGCGGCATCATAAATTTCATTTTCCAAGGTATCGGCCTCAAGCGACAGCTGCCGATCCATTTCTTCCAAACGCTGCCGGTCGACGGCAAAGCCCGTCATCTCCATGACGGCCAAGGTATGGAGCAACGGACGCTCGATCTCATTGTACAACGGCAGCAGCTCGTGCTGCGCCAAGGCGGCGTCGATTGGCGGCCATAAACGATAGACAAAAGCGGCACAGGCCGCCGCCTGCCGCGCCTCATCGCCCGCGTCTTCCCGAAAATCCACGGCAAAGGCTTCGGACAGATACGATAAACCGTACGCCGTCCGTGACGGGTCAAGCAGATACGCCGCCAGCGTAACATCACGCACGGCGATTCGCCGGCCGCCCGTAATCCCATAGGCCGCTTTCAACAATTTTTTCCCGTCCGAAGTGATAACACCGGCCGCCGTCGATAATGCCTGAACATAGGTCTCCAAATCCGCCGCCGCAACAAGGAGAACACCGTCTTCCGTCGCAATGGCCAAAGTCCGAAAAGAAGGCGCCGGCTGCCCGGCCGCATAGACGGCCTCCGCCGCAACGAGCCGACGACACAACCGTTCAGGCGGGAAATCTTCCTTCGTGAGCAAAGTCATATCCGGCACAGTCGTTTCCACCGTTTCCAAGTCGGCAAAGCGATCAAAAGATGCCAATCGGGCCAAAAGGTTTTTAAACCCCAAGGTGCGAAACAACTCCGTCACTTCACTGACGCGAGGGTGCGGCAGGAAATCAGCCAAGCCGTACGCCAACGGCACATCACAGCGAATCGTCGCCAGTTCCCGGGAAAGGAGGGCCTGCGCATGATTGTCAGCCAACTTTTCCCGCAACTTCTTGCCTTGCACGTCATCAAGATGATCGTAGACTCCCCGTACCGTTCCGTAAGCATCCAACAGCTTCAACGCCGTCTTTTCTCCGACACCGGGTACGCCGGGAATATTATCGGCGCTGTCGCCCATGAGCGCTTTCATCTCAATGACCTGCGCCGGCCCGTATCCGTACGTTTCCCGCATTACTTCCGGTGTGACAGCCAACATATTGGTTATCCCTTTTTTAGTCAGGTAGACGGTAATCCTGTCATCAACAAGCTGAAGCGCATCACGGTCCCCGGTAATAACGGCGACGTCCAGATCGGCAACCTCTCTGGCCAGCGTGCCGATAATATCGTCGCCTTCATAGCCTTCCACTTCCAGAACACTGATCCCCAAACAGGCCAGCACTTCGCGAATCAGAGCAAATTGGGGCCGCAACTCGTCAGGCGCCGGCTTGCGCGTCGCCTTATACCCGTCATACAGTTCATTGCGGAACGTATGCTTATCCTTATCAAAGGCAACGGCAACGTATTGCGGATTGATTTCCTCATAAAGCTTCAACAACATTGTGAGGAACCCGTATACGGCATTCGTATAATTCCCATGACTGTCGGTCAGCGTCGGAATGGCGAAAAAAGCCCGATATAACAGACTGCTGCCGTCAATGATCATCAGCTTTTCCTTCATAATTCCTCTCTTCTACCTGTTTAAAAACGATTTAACAAGATTGTAGACAATAATGATAAGCGCAGTGCCGATCAGATATGGCGCGGCAACGAGCAGCAACCCGAAAACGCTGACGATCACGGCGACAATACAGAAAACAATGAATCCCAACGCCAGCTTGACGCGCCAGTTCAGATTGCTGCTGTATACGTTGAAGCGCGCTCCTGCAACGTCATCATGAGCCACGCTGCGCTGCTGTCCGGCAGCGTGGACGGTCCCGTCTTCTTCTATCGTTTGTCCTTGGAAATTATCCCGCTCTTCTTCGGACATTATCTTTGTATCCTGTTCCATCCTGTATATACCTGCCGCATCTGCAATGCCGCCATCGTTACCGCCGCCAGCACCTGATTCCGAGCCGACGACAGACTGCATCGCAATGCCTCCTTCCTGAAGATTTTTCTTTTACTATCGATTTTTCATCGTTCGCTCAATATTTCGTTTCGCTTCTTTTTCCGCCAAGTCTCGGCGTTTATCGTAAAGCTTCTTTCCTGTTGCCAAGGCTATGGCCACCTTTACTCTTCCCTTTTTAAAATACAAGCTCAAGGGAATCAAAGTATATCCCTTCTCTTTGACATTTCCGAAAAGCTTCAGTATTTCATATTTATGCATCAACAGTTTTCTCGTCCGCAGCGGATCGACATTGAACCGATTGCCTTGTTCATAGGGACTGATATGCATGCCGAGCAGATAAAGTTCACCGTTTTCAATGCGGCAGAAGCTGTCTTTTAAGTTCACCTTCCCCTGACGCAGCGACTTGACTTCCGTTCCCGTCAGTGCCAACCCTGCTTCGAAGGTTTCATGAATAAAGTAATCGTGGCGCGCCTTGCGGTTATCCGTAATATATTTTACGCCTGCCGTCGTCTTAGCCAATCGCACTTCCTCCTACTTTCTTTTCTTACTTGTCTTGCGTTTCTTTCTGCCCTTTTTATTCTTGCTCTCTTTTTCCGTTTTCTTGCCTTTTCTGCTCTTTTTTCCGGCTTCGTCTCCGCCGCGGCTTTCCTTGCCGCTCTTGCCCCGTTTACGACGACGTTCGTTATTTGCCGCCATTAACTGCTGCAAATCATCCAACGATTCTATCTTGCCGGGAACAAAATCTATTTCACACTTTTCGACGTTGACCTGTGCCAGCGTAACGGTCAGCGCATCGCCCAAACGGTAGACATTGCCGCTCCGCCTGCCGATCATCGTATACGTTCCTTCATCGAATTCATACTCGTCGTCAGTCAGAAAAGAAATATGTACCAGCCCTTCAATGCCGTTTTCCAGCGCGACGAAAAGGCCGAAAGACGTAATGCCCGCAACGTGCGCCTCATACGCTTCGCCAATAAAGGGTACCATATATTCAGCCTTCTTCAGATCATCTGTCTCCCGTTCCGCCGTAACGGCAATCCGTTCGCGCGTACTTGCCTGAGCGGCCGCCTCCGTATGAAAAAGACGCGACTCTTCGATTTCTTTTTCTTTCATCTTGCCTCGTTGCTGATAAGTCCGTATAAGGCGATGAACCATGAGATCGGGATAACGCCGAATCGGCGAAGTGAAATGCGTATAACATTCGGAAGCCAGTCCGAAGTGTCCCGCATTTACCGTAGAATAGCAGGCCTGCTGCATCGAGCGAAGGACGATCGTCTGCACGACAAGTTCCGCTTCCGTTCCCTTAGTCAGATTCAGAAGTCGCTGAAAATCAGCAGGCGTAACCGCATCCGCTGCCGGAATAGGCAGATTAAAAGCGGAAAGGACTGTTTTCATCAAGGTGATCCGCTCCGGATCCGGCAATTCATGAATCCGATAAACGGCAGGGTTTTCACTGTCCCGCAAATAAGCCGCAACCGTTTCGTTGGCGATCAACATCGATTCTTCCACGATCTGTTCGGCAATCGTCCGTTCCCTTTTTTCCAACCGCAGCGGTTTCCCTTCTCGATCCAAAAGGATTTTGTATTCGGGGAAATCGAAATCGACGGCGCCGCGGCGAAGGCGCATCGCCTTCAAGATGTTCGACAATTTCTCCAGATTTCGCAGCATGGGAAGGAACGGCTGCAAATCGTCAGGAACAATATCATCGACAAGCGCTTTTTTGACTTCTTTATAATTGCAACGCCGTTTGACATTGATCACGGCCGGCCCGATATCGGCCTGAAGGACCTTACCCGTTTCGTCGATTTCCATGACACAAGTCATGGAATACCTGTCTTCGCCGGCATTAAGACTGCAAATGCCGTTGCTGAGAACCGTCGGCAACATGGGAATCACCCTGTCCACCAGGTAAACGCTGGTACCCCGTTCGTACGCTTCTTTGTCAATGGCGCTGCCTGGCCGGACGTAGTGACTGACATCGGCAATATAGACGCCGAGACGATAGTGTCCGTCGGGCAAGAGAGCGATATCAATGGCGTCATCCAAATCCTTGGCATCTTCACCGTCAATGGTGATCAGCGTCCTGTCGCGATAATCACGGCGATCATCGGTACAGCGGACAGCCATATTGATGCGAGCCGCTTCCTGAAGAACGGCTTCGGGAAATGCGAAGGGCAACTGATGACGGGCCATAATAACTTTTATGTCCAAATCTTTATCGCCGTCATAACCGAGCACTTCCAGAATGCGGCCTTCGGCCTTGCGCTGTTCCTGCGGCCACTGCGTGATCCCGACGAGGACTCTGGCGCCGCTGCGGGCATTGCCGTCTGCTTGAAGCGGGATGTAGATATCTTCCCGGATCCGTTCGTCATCGGGCGTGACAAAGCCGAAATTTTTCTGTCTGTCATACGTTCCGACCAGCGTTTCATTCGCCCGTTCCACAATGCGGACAATCTCGCCTTCCCGTTTATGACCGCCATCGGCACGATGAATGATGCGGACGACAACTTTATCATTATTCATTGCCGTATGGCGATGCTGCTCGGCAATATAGACATCTTCCTTCATATCTTCACTGAGCACGAATCCGAAAGCCTTCGTATACCCCTTATAAATGCCGACGATCTCCAACGGTTTCTTGGTTGCCAACAAACGATCTCCTGCGACGCCCACGAGCCTTCCCTCCTTTATTAAAAAAAACGTTCCGGCGCACGGACCGGATGACCTGCTTACTGTACGTTTCAATTATACCATGACCGGGCCATAAACACCTACAACCGCTTTCTGTCCCTACAAAAAAAGACCTGCAGCTTCAACTGCAGGCCCGTACATCGCTCAAAAGGTATTCATCATTCGTCCCAAAATCAGCGTCAGTATTCCGAACAGAACGGACAGAATGATCGTTATTTTTGACAACAACGCATCCAACCCGCGCGCTCTGCTGCCGAATAAATCTTCGGCACCGCCGCCGAAGCCGGCACCCATGCCCTGCGTCTTGCTCTTCTGTGCCACGACAACCCCGATGAGAAGCAGTGCCAATAATACTACTGCAATTTGCAATACGGTAATCACGCTATTCCTCCTAACCAAACATACCTAACAGTATCATTGTACACTTATTTATATTTTCTATCAATAGGTGACTGCGCTTTATTTTCACTGTGACGCATTTCCAGATACCGTTCCAATTTCCGTTTGACCCGCTGTAAGGCATTGTCAATGGACTTGACATGGCGCTGCAGTTCCTCCGACATTTGCTGATACGATTTGCCATCCAGATATGCCAACAGTACCTTCCACTCCAGATCGCTCAGAATCTCGTTCATCTTCAACTCCATGTCGCAGATCTCTTCACGGCTGATAATCAGTTCTTCCGGATCCGTTACGCTGATGCCCGTCAGGACATCTTGCAGTGTCCGATCAGATTCTTCCGCGTAAATCGGCTTATTCAGCGATATGTAAGAATTAAGGGGCATATGCTTCTGTCGTGTTGCCGTTTTGATGGCCGTAATAATCTGCCGCGTAATGCACAAATCGGCAAAAGAACGGAACGATGCCAGTTTATCATTGCGAAAATCGCGGGTCGCCTTGTAAAGACCGATCATTCCTTCCTGGATAATATCTTCTTTATCGGCGCCGATAAGGAAATACGAGCGCGCCTTCGCCTTTACGAAATTTCTGTACTTGTGGACAATGTAATCCGTAGCATAGCCGTCATCGGTTTCCTGAGCCAGCGTGACGATTTCTTCGTCCGTCATCGTTTCAAACCGCCGGCCGATCAGACTATCTTCTGTTTCTTCAGCCATTTCATCGCTCCTATTTTGATCTTCTCAGTTCCTCCAGCTTTTTCAGAACATCTCTGTCCCGAACGCGGTAAACGACTTCATTACGGTTACTTCCGTCAGCAACGCCGCCGTTCCCGACGTGATACCGTTTTGCCTCTTCGCGAACGCGCCTGACGTCATCCGCCAATTCCCGGGCCGATAGGCGGCAAGCGCCGCTGCCGAGAACCTGAAATTGTTCCGGTCCATCGGAGGTAGCGACGTAAATCGTCCGCTGACGATTCCGGCAAGTGTAAACCAGCTTTTCGATTCGGCTGTCGGCAGTCTCATCCTTATCAGTAAATAAGACGGTGCAGTCGGCGCCGATGTGCTGTATTTTTCCATCGTCGTCGGTGTGCATGGCGTCAAAGACGACGACGATCTCGATGCCTTTAGCCTTGCCATAACTGGCCAGCAGAGACTGCAGCCGCTCTCTGCTGTGCTCCAGCGATTCCCGTGCCAGCTGTTTCAGCTCATCCCAGGCAAAAATAATGTTATACCCGTCTATAAAATACAGATCCTTCATGGTCATAACCGCCGCTGACGCACAACTTCATACATCAGCAGGGCCGCTGCCACTGACGCGTTCAACGAATTAACATTGCCGAACATGGGAATCTGTACCAGCACATCACACGTTTCTTTCACAAGCCGTGAAATGCCGCGTCCTTCACTGCCGATAACCAGAATGACAGGCGCTGTCAGCGAACTGTGGAAATAATCGACAGTACCGTCCATGTCGGCACCGATCACCCAAAATCCGCGTTTTTTCAATTCCTTCAAAAGCCGCGTGCTGTTGCCGATCTGTACGATAGGCATATACTCAACGGCGCCGGCCGAGGTTTTACCGACAGTCTCGTTCACAGGCGCACTGTGCCGTTTCGGCAGCAGAATCGCATCAACACCGGCGCACTCTGCCGTACGGATAATGGCTCCCAAATTATGCACATCTTCAATCCCGTCCAACAGAACCAAAAAAGGCACCTTTCCCTTGTCTGCCGCATCGGCCAAAACCTCAGTCAAATCGGCAAAATCAATGGCCGCCGCCACGGCAACGACACCTTGATGCGCCGTTCCTCCGGCCAACCGTTGCAATACCTTTGACGGCACCATTTCCACGGTGACGCCGCGTTCGCGGGCAATTTCATAAATTCGCTGCAAAGGCTGCGACGGACGACCGTTCGCCAAATATAGTTTCGTAATGGACCGACCGGCACGCAATGCCTCGCTGACACTGTTGCGGCCCGTAATAATACATTCGCTGCTCATCGTCATTCCCGCTCTTTCACAACATGCACCGTCCGGCAATAATCCCTTGTGCAGGTGTAAACCATTTCCATCATTTCAGTCAACCGCTCCGCATCTTCAGCCATAACCAGATACCCGATCAACGCTTCCAGCGCCGTGCTGTCGTGGTATTCGGCGACAGACGCGCTCCTCGGCACTTGCGAATAGGCATTGCGCGCCCGCCTGCAACAGGCGGCTTCCTCTTCCGTCAACGTACGTTGAAGCTGCCGGTACACATACGCTTGTACTCTGGCCGAAACAAATTCCGCTGCCAACGTATGTAAAACTTGCACGTTGGGAATCCCTGTCGCCACCAGGCGGCGCCGCAGATACAGCGCATAGTAAGCGTCACCTACAAAGGCCAGGGAAATGGAATCAAGGCCGATCGCCTGCTGCTGCGGCACATCGAGTCGACTGCCGGCGGCAAAGGCGTCATAAGCCTTTTTTTTTAATGACGTAAATTGTTTGAATTTCACTTTTTTCCAATGCGCTCCCTGCGGCGAGTCTTCGATCGTAATGCCGAGCGCCGCCAGTTTATCGCGGATAGCATCTGCCAGCGCATACTGCTTTTGCACACGGCATTCCTGGCGGATCTCCAAAATGGCCGCCATCAGCTTCGCGTAATCTTCATCATTGGCACTGCTTGCCGATCCGGTCCAACGCGCTTCCAAAATGCCGAGAATATCGGTCATGGTCTTGAAAATGCGTTTGACTTCGGCGAGCACGGAGGCATCGACAGGTACGCCGTTGGCAACAACATCATTCTTGTAGATATTGATTTTTTTGGCCAACTCAAACATGGACGCGCTGGCAAGGGCCGTGTTAAAATCGTCGCACATAGCCGCTTCGTAATCTTCTTCCGCCTTTTGCGCATCAGCCAACAGCTGTTTTCCTGCCGCAGACTGCGCACCGCTCGGTTGTTCCAGCAGGAAAAGCGTATTGTCAATCGCCGTGCCGAGACGTTCCAAACTGCGCGTCATTTCTTCCAGACGTTCGTCGCTGAAATCCAGCGGGCTGCGATAATGGTTGGAAATGAGGAAATAACGGAGCGCATCAGCGCTGTAATGAGCCAACACATCTTTGACGAGGAAAAAATTGTTCAACGATTTGCTCATTTTTTCCGAATTGATCGTAATAAAACCGTTATGGAGCCAATATCTGACCATAGGACCATGACCGCAAAAAGCTTCAGACTGAGCGATTTCATTTTCGTGATGCGGGAAAATCAAATCACTGCCGCCACCATGAAAATCAAAGGTATCTCCCAAATACCGATTACTCATTGCCGAACATTCAATATGCCAGCCTGGGCGCCCTTTACCCCAAGGACTGTCCCAAGCCGGCTCGCCCGGTTTTGCCCCCTTCCACAAAGCAAAATCCATCGGGTTTTCTTTGCGATCATCAATCTCTATGCGAGCGCCGGCCATCATATCATCAAGCGTACGGCCGCTGAGCTGACCGTAGTTGGCAAAACTGTCCACCTTATAGTAAACGTCATGATCAAGGACGTAAGCATGTCCCTTTTCAATCAGCGTCTCTACCATACGGATGATATCTCTCATATGATCGGAAACGCGCGGATACTTGTCGGCGCGACGTACGTGAAGCGCATCCATAACTTCGAAATAAGACGCAATGTACCGATTGGAAATCGTATCCCACGATACGTCTTCCCCATTGGCGGCATTGATGATTTTATCGTCAACATCGGTAAAATTCTGAATATGAAGCACTTCATACCCGAGATGTTCCAGATACCGTTTAATGACATCCCAAGTCACAAAGGGCCTGGCGTTTCCCATATGGGAATGATTATACGGCGTAATGCCGCATACGTACATCTTAACCTGTCCGGGCGTTACGGGCACAAACTTTTCTTTTTTACGCGTCAGCGTGTTATATACCATTAATTCTCTCATTCCGATTCCCTCCCGAAAATGCATACAAAAAGGCCGCCATCCCCTTACAGAGACGGTGGCCCGCGATTCCACTCTGCTTTACGGTTCTGCACCGCAATCTCAAAGGCCTATAACGGAGCCGTCCGGACCGGATTACTGTCACTTCACCCGGTCAACTCACAAAGGCAGCTCTGCTGGCTCGTCTGCGTAAGGAACTCTCAGCCATCGTTTCCTTTCTCTGTCGCGGTCACCAGCAAAAAATTTTGCTCATCGTTGTTGACATGGATTATTATTTTGTACTCATTATAATACCCAGTAAGTGCCATTCTGTCAAGGAAATTTACTGTAAAAGTCCACTTTTCCCAATTCGTTCCAACACTTTCTCCCGTCCCATCAACGCCGCGATGACATTAAGATCAGGGCCGTGCATAACGCCGGTAAGGGCTACACGGATCGGCATATAGACGGACTTTCCTTTTACCTTAAGCCCTTTTTGAATTTTTTTAAAGAGAGGCTGTACCGCGTCGGGGGTCACTTCGTCAAGCGCGGCGAATTCATCGGCAAACATCTGCAAAACGGCAGCCGCCGTTTCTTCGTTCAAGACGGCTGCCGTTTCTTCGTTTTCCGGTGTAAAATCATCACTGAAAAAGATTTTGGCTGCATCGACGATCTGTGCGCCGTACTGGAGATGTTCGCGCAAAGCGTCGACCATGGTCATGAGCCACTGACGCTGCCCGTCGTCTATTTCTTCCGATACAAAACCGGCTTGCTGCAAATGAGGCAGACAAACATCAAGCAGTGCTTCCGGAGTCAATGCCTTCATATAGTGGAAGTTGATCCAATTCAGCTTTTCAATATCAAAAACAGCCGGATTTTTTGCCACTCTGCCCAGTGAAAAAGAATGGATCAATTCCTCTTTCGAAAAGATTTCCTGATCCGTTTCCGGTGTCCACCCGAGAAGAGCGAGGAAGTTGACAAGGGCTTCCGGTAAATACCCCAAATCACGATATTGCTGTACAGACGTGGCTCCGTGCCGTTTACTCATTTTCTTTTTATCTTTACCGAGAATCAGCGAAACATGAGCGAACGTCGGCGCAGCAAACCCCAATGCCTTGTACAGAACAAGCTGACGCGGCGTATTGGATAAATGTTCTTCAGCGCGGATGACATGGGTGATTCCCATTAAGGCATCATCCAGAACTACGCAATAGTTGTAAACGGGAACACCGTCAGACTTGACGATAACAAAATCGCCTACTTTATTGGCGTCGAAAGATACATGACCGCGCACGATATCATCAAATTCCAGAAGTTCATCGGGCGGTGTGACGATGCGGATGACATAAGGCCTGCCTTCCTGTAAATACCGTTCGACCGTTTCCTTCGGCAAGTTACGGCAATGACCGCCATAAACCGGAGTCTCTCCCTTATCCATCTGCGCCTGTCGTTCCGCTTCCAGTTCTTCAGGGGTACAGAAGCAGTAATACGCTTTTCCTTCAGCCAGCAGCTTATCGGTATACTGCTGATAGCAGGCGAGCCGTTCCATCTGGCGGTACGGACCGTTCGGACCGCCGACGTCAATCCCTTCGTCCCAAGTAATGCCGAGCCAGCGCAACGCTTCCTTAATATTTTCTTCCGACTCCCGTGTCGAACGCTTCTGATCCGTATCTTCAATGCGGACAATCAACTTTCCGCCTGCGTGCCTGGCGGCCAAATAATTAAAAAGAGCGGATCTGGCACCGCCGATATGAAAAGGCCCTGTCGGGCTGGGAGCAAAACGAACGCGCATTTCTTCTGACATCATACTGCCTCCTACTATATTGTCCTGTATTTGAGTATCATGGCCGCCGCCTGTGCCGCCATGCCTTCTTCTTTGCCGACGAAGCCGAGACGTTCCGTCGTCGTCGCCTTTACCGATACAGCTGCCGCATCAATTTGCAGAGCAGCCGCAATATTTTGAATCATTTCCGTTACATATGCTTTTATCTTCGGACGCTGCGCCATAAGCGTCACGTCGACGTTAATGACGCGACAGCTGTTTTCCACCAATATCTGTCGCACTTTCTGCAATAAAACAAGGCTGGAAATATTTTTAAAAGTCATATCACTGTCGGGAAAATACGTACCGATATCCTTCAAGCCGGCAGCGCCGAGCAGAGCGTCCATCAGGGCGTGAATCAACACATCGGCATCGGAATGGCCGGCCAGTCCCTTCTCAAAGGGAATCTCAACGCCGCCGAGTACCAGCTTCCTGCCGGTAACGAGCTGATGAACATCATAGCCGCTGCCGACCCGATGCTCTGTCGGCCCGTTCATATAAAATTCCAGAATCGGCACATCATCCATCGTAGTCACTTTATGATTTCGTTTATTGCCCTGCAAGATGAGGATTTTTTCCCCCAGTACTTCTACCAACGACGCGTCGTCAGTGCCGCTGATCCCGGTTTCCTTGGCATGACGATGTGCCTGCAACAGCGTATTTCGCCGAAATATCTGCGGTGTCTGTACGGCGATCAGTCGGCTTCTGTCCAATGTCGTTATTCGTTGCAGTCCTTCCGCTTCCGCTATTTCCTTCATTTTTACCGTATCCGTTACGGGAATGGCATAAACGGCCGCATTAGCATGGGCCATCGTCGCAACGGCATTGTCGAACCATTCCGGCCCTGCCATAGGACGCGAACCGTCGTGAACCATGACGATCTCGGATGTTGCGGCAGTCGCCAGAAGACCGTTATAAACAGAATCCTCTCTCTCCGCACCGCCTAAGACGTATTTTATCGGAACTGCCGGTTGCAAAGAGGCGACAATCGCTTCAATCATCTTCCGATCCACTTCGGCAAAGACAATGACGACTTCGGAAACGCAAGACGCCGCCAACACATTTTTTAACGTGTGCGTCAAAACGGGACTGCCGCACAAGGGGTAAAAAAGCTTATTCTGTTCGTATCCGAAACGCCGGCCGGAGCCGGCAGCCACGAGTATTACAGAAACGTTCAATCAACTCACCTGCTCATTCCGAAACACGAACAAAAATCATACGGCCTGCAGAGGTTTGCAGTACGGAAGTCACTGTTACCGGAACCGTCTTTCCGATATATTTCTCACCGTTTTCGACAACGATCATCGTACCGTCATCCAAATACGCCACCCCTTGATTGTTCTCTTTACCGGCTTTGACAACGAGTACTTCCATTTCTTCCCCCGGTATCAGCGACGGCTTCAAGGAATTGGCCAAATCATTGATATTCAGTACAACTACGCCTTGTAAAGCGGCGACCTTATTCAGATTATAATCATTCGTCACAATCTTGGCATTGATTTTTCTTCCCAAACGAACCAGCTTGGAATCGACTCCCTGCACATCATCAAAGTCATCATGAATAATCTGTACTTCAACAGGGTGATCTTCCTGCATTTGCTTTAAGATATCCAGTCCGCGCCGCCCTTTGTTCCGTTTCAGAAGGTCGGAAGAATCGGCAATGAGCTGCAATTCCTCCAAGACGAATACCGGTATCAGCAAAGGACCTTCCAGAAAACCGGTCCGGAAAATTTCGGCAATGCGGCCGTCGATAATGGAACTCGTATCCAGTAATTTCCCGGAAAATTCCCTTTCCTTTTTACGGTTTTCCTTACCGGCTTTGCCGAAGGGAAGAGCAGACACCATTTGGATGATTTCATTTTTCTTGCGCATGGCAATACTCATTCCGGCATACCCGAAAACAATACTGAAAACAATCGGTCCATATGCGCCGATAATCGGCAGGCGGGCAAAGGCAAATCCAATTAAGGTAGCAATAATAAGTCCAAAAAGCAGGCCCAAGGTCCCGACCATCAGATCCTGACTGGCGAAAGCGCCCAAACTATTTTCCATCCAATGAATCGCAATCCAAAGAAGACGCAAAATGAATGATGAAAGCAAATACCCGATACAGGCCCCCAAAACGGCGCTGAGAATATAGGCGACGATTGTCACGACAGTCGTGCCGAATATGCCGGCAGTCCCGCTTTCGATCTCCAGTTCGGCGCTAAACAGCGGCATCGAAACAATTTGATCGGCAAGCATGACAAAAATCAGCGCGAAAACCAAAGAAATAGCTGCTTTCATCACCTTATTAGCCATATTTCGCCCATTGAACCGCTTATTGTTTTTGCCTTCTGCAGACGGAGCGGTTTCCTTCCTTTCCGACATATGGTTCACCTCCTTTTAAGATTCACGATAATACGATTGTACACGTTTTTAATGTATCATCCGTTAAAAACTTTTGCGGCAAAATAAACTCTGCCGAAAACAACATTTCGACAGAGCTGCATCTGCACGTTCTTACCGATGAAATCCGGCACGCGCTCCATAGCTGCAAAATCCGCCGGAGCGGCAATCGGATCGCTGATAACGATAATTGACAGGTTGTACCCGTTCCTGCTGTCCCTGCGTATTGATCACATACGTGTCATGATTCACAATCGGCTCCATATGCCCGTCAGCCATGATCCGATAATGCTCGTAGTTTACGATCGGGCCTGTCATGCCGTTCGAGCCCGTTGTATACACAACTTGCCGATTGTTCACACTTCCCACCGGCGAAGATGCCGAGACCGTACCGGCTGCAAAAAGGACGGTAGCACACAAGGCACAGACCAGCGCCGTAAGCATACGACGCCTGTCCGTCTGCTCCGTATCCATATGATTCCTCCTCCATTAAATGGTCATACTATTGTTAGTATAACACATTATTTATAAAAAAGAACAGTTTTTCTCTTTAACCTGCCGCTTTTCCGATCAAAAAACCGCCGCTACAGCTTCTTGTAACGTAGCAACGGCTATAACGCGACAAGACGCGTCGACGGCTCCGACTACCTCTTCATGGTTTCCCCGGGGAATGATAAAGCGTTTGAACCCCAACTTGACGGCCTCCCTGATACGGCGCAGACAATGGGGTACACGGCGAATCTCACCGGTGAGGCCGACTTCACCGAGGCAAACCGTATTGCTGTCGATAACGCTGTCGCGACAAGACGACAGGATCGCCAAAAGGATGGGAAGATCAGCTGCCGTCTCCGTTATTTTCAGGCCGCCGACAACGGTAAGATAGACATCTTGAGCCGCCAGTGAAAGACCGACCCTCTTTTCCAACACCGCCAGGAGAATGATCAGCCGATTATAATCCATGCCGACGGCGGTACGGCGCGGTACGGAAAAAACGGATCGCGTTGTCAAGGCCTGGATTTCGCCCATAAGCGGCCGCATACCGTCCATGACGGCGACGACGGCAGAACCCGAGTTCGCCGTCGCCCGCTCTGCCAAGAGCAGTGAACTCGGGTTATCCAATTCCGTCAGTCCCGTTTCCGTCATCGTGAACAATCCGGATTCATCAGTCGAGCCGAAACGGTTCTTAATACTCCGCAAGATGCGGAATGGGTACTGCCGCTCTCCTTCCAGGTAAAGAACGACATCGACAAGATGCTCCATAACACGCGGCCCGGCGATATTTCCGTCTTTTGTCACATGCCCGATAACGATAACCGGTATTCCCGTCGTCTTGGCAAAGGTCAGCAAACGGTTCGTTCCTTCCCGAATCTGCATCATGCTGCCGGGAGCGCCGTCGCATTCACTGCCGTACATGGTTTGAATAGAATCAATGATGAGCAGTCCCGGATGTTTCTTTTCCGCTTCCGACAAAATAGCATCCAAAAAAGTGTCCGCCTGTATCCAAAGGCCGTCGGCAGCCAAGCGAAGCCGGTCTGCACGAAGCTTAATCTGCCCGGCCGATTCTTCGCCTGACGCATAAAGGACGCTGCCTTGATGACGGCTGACTGCAACGGACAACTGCAAAACCAGCGTTGATTTGCCGATACCCGGATCACCGCTGAGAAGCATCAGCGCACCGGGTACGATGCCGCCGCCGAGGACGCGATCCACTTCGGCGATCCCCGTTGTCAGCCGGCGCATCTTTTCCATAGCGATTTCGTTAAGCAAGGCCGGCCTGACGCTGTCCCCGTCTCGTTTCACTGCCGCAGCTTTCTTCGGCCCATCTTGAACGATGGTTTCTTCGCGAATCGCATTCCATTCACCGCAGTGCGGGCAGCGGCCAAACCAACTGCTAAAGACACTGCCGCACTGTTCACAGACATATCGTTTCTTGCTTTTAGCCATTTACTCTTTCTCCGTCGTAAACACAAGTTTCTTTTGATCGCCGCCATCAACATGGACGCAATTGCCGCTCTTCAGTTCGCCGCTTAAGAGCATTTCGGAAATAGGATCTTCTACAAGTTTTTGTATAGCGCGCCGCAGCGGTCTGGCACCATACGCAAAATCACTTCCTTCGCGAACGAGAATAGTGTCGGCAGCCGCTGTCCAATCCATGTTGATGCCCTGTTCTTCCAAACGTCCCGTCAGTTCCCGCAACAGAAGCGACACAATACGGCGCAGGTCTTCTTGCTTCAACGGCTTAAAAACGAGTATTTCATCAATACGATTTAAAAATTCCGGACGGAAGAAGCGCCGCACCTCACTGAGAATTTCATTCTTCGCCCGCTGAAATTCCTTCTCACTGTCCTGCTTGCCGGCGGCAGCGGCAAATCCCACCGTCGGCCCTGCCGGCTTCAAATGAGCCGCCCCGAGATTGCTGGTCATAATAATGACGGTATTGCGAAAATCGACGGTTCTTCCCTTGGAATCGGTCAATCTGCCGTCATCCAGCACTTGCAGCAAAATGTTAAAGAAATCGCTGCTGGCCTTTTCCACTTCGTCAAAAAGGATGACACTGTACGGCTTTTCCCTGACCTTATCCGTCAGTTCCCCGCCTTCTTCATAGCCCACATACCCCGGAGGAGCCCCAACCAGGCGGGCAATGCTGTGGCGTTCCATAAATTCACTCATATCGATACGGATCATCGCCTCTTCACTGCCGAAAAGCTGGCATGCCAACGTGCGCGCCAATTCGGTCTTGCCGACACCGCTGGGACCGAGGAAAAGGAAGGAGCCGATCGGCCGCTTCTCATCCTTCAAGCCGGCCCTGGCTCGACGCACCGCCTTGGCCACCGCCGTAACCGCTTCATCTTGACTGACGACGCGCTTGTGCAGTTCTTCTTCCAGATGCAGCAGCCGCTGCGACTCCGTCTCCGTAATTTGCTGCACCGGAATCCCCGTCCAAAGTGAAACTACCGCGGCAATATCCGCTTCCGTCACGATCAGTTTGACATCATCTTGCTGCTTCCGTTCGCGCTGCAGTTGCGAGATCATGTCATTCAACTGCTGTCCTTCGTCACGCAGAGCTGCGCACCGTTCGAACTCCTCAGCAGCCAACGCCGCCGCTTTTTCTTTGTTAATATCGGCCAACTGAACTTCCAGTGCTTTCAGCTTCTCCGGCGGCGCATATGCGGCCAACTTTACCTTGGCGGCCGCTTCATCCATAATGTCGATCGCCTTATCCGGCAAATACCGGTCGGAAATATACCTGGCTGATAATTTTACGGCTTTTTCAATTGCCTCGTCGGTGATGCGCGCATTATGAAAAGCTTCATACCGGTCTCGCAAGCCTTTCAGTATCTGAACGGCTTCCTCTTCGGACGGCTCTCCCACGTGGACCGTCTGGAAGCGGCGCGCCAAGGCGGCATCCTTTTCAATATACTTTTTGTATTCGTCCAACGTCGTCGCCCCGATACATTGCAATTCACCGCGAGCCAGCGCCGGTTTCAAAATATTTGCCGCATCCATCGTCCCTTCGACGGCGCCGGCACCGATAAGCTGATGCAATTCGTCAATAAAGAGAATAACCGAATCATCTTTTGCCAACAGTTCAATTACCGCTTTGATTCGCTCTTCAAACTCGCCGCGGTACTTCGTTCCCGCAACCAAACCGGCCATATCCAGGGAAAAGACACGCTTTGCCGCCAACAGTTCAGGCACCGTTCCGTTGACGATCCGCTGCGCCAGCCCTTCGGCTATCGCCGTCTTGCCGACACCGGGAGCCCCCAACAATACAGGATTATTTTTTGTCCGACGGCAAAGGATTTGAATAACGCGTTCTATTTCCTTTTCTCTGCCGATTACGGGATCTATTTTTTCACTTTTGGCGGCGGCATTCAAATCGCGGCCGTAATTTTCCAGCGAAACTTTGCCGTTTTCTTCCGCGGCGGCGCCTTCATCCGGAGCCGCTCCCAACAGCTCATTCAGCTTCCGCACGATCTGTTCCGGATCAATATCCATCGTTTCCAAAATTTGAACGGCCATCCCCGTCCCTTCAGCCAGGATACCGGCCAGAATATGTTCTGTACCGACGTATTCCTGTCCCAGTCGGTTCGCCTCGGCAACAGCCATCTCCAGAACCCGCTTCGTTCGCGGTGTCAACGCCAGACCGGAAGCGCCTTTCGTTCCGATACCAACGGTATTTTCAATAGCGCGGCTCACATTTTCCTGTGTTACCCCCAACTGAGCCAGAAGCTGCCCGGCAGAACCGCCGTCAGCCATTACCAGCCCCAGCAAAATATGTTCCGTGCCGACATAGTCATGATGAAACCGCTGCGCCCCTTCTTGGGCATAATGCAGCACTTTTTTTGCGTCATTTGTAAATCTGTTGTACATGTCGTTCCCCCCTCATGCACGTGCCTGCCCGTAAAGGGTTTGGCATTTTATCGTAATTATCACAATTTATATGGCATACGCCGCCAGCGTTTTACGGATAATATCCGCCCGTACCCGGTCTTCGGCGTCATCATTCTTTCCCGCACCAGATTGCCGTAAATGTGCGGTTTCGCAGAGAAAGAGCAGGGCTTCATAGACAGAAGGCCGTTCATGAATGATGCCGAGATCAATGCCTAAGCGCAAATCGCTCAACAGGCGAATCGCTTCCTCCTGCTCCATGAGCCAGGCTTGCGAAAGGATGCCGTAACTGCGAAGAACACCGTCGCGGAGACCGTTTTCGTCTCTCTCCAACAGTTGCTGTCGGCAATTCCGCTCTTCCTTGACAATTTGCGTAACAATTTTTTTCAACTGCGTCAGGACATCGTCTTCCGACATCCCCAACGTAATCTGATTGGCGATCTGGAAAATATTGCCGATATATGTATTTCCCCGGCAATAGACGCCGCATACGGAAAATCCGAATTTGGTAATGCCCTGAACGATCTTCTGCATCCTTTTTTGTGTCACCAATCCTGGCAAATGCAAGGTAACGCCGGCAACCAAGCCGGTTCCCGTCAAGGCCGGATTCGCCGTCAGATAGCCGAAGTCATCGCGGAAAGCGAAGTTGAGCTTGCTTTCCAACGTATCGTCAAGCTGCAAGGCCGTACGCCATACCGTATCCAATGCCGCACCGGCAGCAGCCGCCTGAATGATAAAATGTTCACCTTCATTCACAATGACCTCCGCAGCGCCGTCTTCTCGCAACAGCAGGCCTTGTCCCGTCCCCGGCTGACTCGGCGCGATAAAATGCTTGGCCGCAGCCAAATCCCTCTCCGCTGGAGACAACTTGCCGAGTTCGAGATATTCATAGCGCCCCGTCCCCAACTGTTGTAAACGCGGTACCTGCGCCTTCGCCTCCGTCAGGACGGCTTGCAGTTCCGCAGCCGACGCTTTACCGGGAAAAACATACTTTTTCAGGTTCCGCACCAAACGGATCCGACTTTCCAAAACGATATCGGCAGCTTCACCGGAGCCGTCCTGCCAGGGCAGCAACGGTGCCGTAAGCAATTCTGCAAACATCCCTATCCCTCCTTGCCGCCACGCTGCTGTTCAAGGGCGCGAATTTCGTCACGCACCGTTGCCGCATCTTCATACGCTTCCGCGGCAATGAGCTTCTGCAGATGTTGCCGAAGCCGCTTCAACTGTGTTTCCGTACGAAACACGCCGCTGCCCCGTTCGGGCACCTTGCCGACGTGTCTGCCGTGACCATGTATACGCCGCAGCAGCGGCGTCGCTTCTTCTGCAAACGTTTCATAACAATCGGGACAGCCGAATTTTCCGTTGCGATTGAATTCTTCATAAGTCGTGCCGCAGCTGTTGCAGCGCAATTCCTCGCCGTACCGGCCGTGATGGTCGGGATAAGCCATTTTACGAAAGAAATCATTATCGACAATATTCGACTCTCCGTCGCTTCCGAAGGGACTCTGTTTTCCCGCGCAATCGGCGCAGAGATGAATATCCGTGCGACGGCCGTTTTCTATTTTCGTAATATGCACGACAGCTTCGTGCTTTTTACAGTGATCACAAAGCATGGTACACACTCCTTCCTGTAACGCTATATCGCTATCTGTTTCAAAATACGGCTAATGACGGCAAAGCGCTTTGACGCGTCGTCAATTTCAAGGAAAAGCGCCTGAAAGGTATGATGGAGGATAATGGCTTCTCCGTTGGTAATTACCTTGTTCCTGATCAACTGAAACAGTAAATTATCCAAGTCATCCAAGGTAATACTCACGGCAGGCAGGCGTTCCGTGAGTAAAGCCGGTGTATGGTCCGCTTTTTTTGCCGTCAGCCTGACAATCCGTACAAACCCGCCCGAACCGCGCCGCGATTCAACGAGAAATCCCCGTTCATTAGAAAAACGTGTGCTCAGGACATAGCTGATCTGAGACGGAGCGCATTCCAATTCATCAGCCAGCTCATTTCGCCGCAAAATAATATTCTCTTTTTCTTCTTCCAACAGTTTATGCAAAATAAACTGTTCAATTTTATCTGCCAATACGCTCATGCTGATCACCTTTCTTATCGGTATCTATCCTATCTCATTAAGATAAACTTTTTGACCTTACACTGTATATTATATTCGTCTTTTTGACTTTTTGCAAGAAAAGTCGTCATTCCATTCCTGTATCCGTTGACTTCTTTATCTCCGAACAATCTGCATAAATCGTGCGCTGAAATGCGCCGTCGCAATTGCAAACCCGATTCCGGATATAGTAAAAGCAGGAAGACCGGCACAGTCCTCCTGCTTCTGTGATTCTAAAAAGATAGTTATGATTTTTTACTTTCCGCAGCAAAAGCATTTAATGCCGCCGACAGGGGTACCGTCAAAATGACGCCGAAGCTTCCGGCAAACCCTTTCATAATCTCAACGCCGACGGAGTTGGAATTAATGAGTTGTAAATACGACAGGTCATAAACATAATCCAATACCCAAACACTAAGTGAACCGCCGAAGAAAGCCAAAATCAGTGTCGTCGCCATGGTTCCCATCACGTCGCGCCCGACATCCATGCCGACGGCGAAGAGTTTTTCCCGGGAAATAGCGGGGTTTTCTTTGACCACGGCTGTACAGGCCGCCGTAATATCCATGGCAATATCCATAACGGCGCCGAGGCTAGCAAAAAGAACGCCTGCAAAGAGCAGCTGCCCGACGTCGATCGCCGTGTTCTGCGCAACGAACAGCAGGCTTTCGATATTTGACACATTATATCCCGAAAGGTTGGTCATCTGTCCGAAAATCAGCGCTGCCGCGCCGGAAACAACGACGCCGCCGAGAGTCCCCAAGAAGGCGATGCCTCCTTTGCGGCTCCAACCGTTTATCAGGTACATCGTTGCCGCTAAAATTACGGCTGCTGTCAAAACAGCGGCAACGACAGGCGGCGTCCCGCGGAAAATCATAGGAAAAAAGAGATAGACAAAGCAGACAAAGGTCAAGACCAGGGCCGCGGCGGATTTCATGCCTTTTTTACCGCCAATAAGCGACAACATGAGCAAAAACGTGCCGATGTAAAGATAAATCGGCAGTGATCTGTCGACATTATAAACGGTATGCAGATCCAGAGCCCCGACGACGCTGGACAAAACGATGACCTTCATGCCAGGCTCACAGATCGTACCGAACAAAAGTCCGTTCGGACAGTTTGCCGCCACGAGCCGACCCTTTTGGCTGCCGCTCGTCATCTGCAGCAATACCTCCTGATCGCCTGCACGGCTGCCGTCTTCCTGCAAATTATCCCGCACGATCTCAGCAACAGTTGCCGTTTCAAAGGTCCGCCCTTGGGTAGCGACCATTTCCGGCTTCTCTACATGCTGAAAGTTCTGGAGGAAAAGCGCGGCGCCAAGAAGCACCGCGATTATCAGTGCAAATCGTTTTGCTTTTTGCAAGGTCATCAGTCTTTGACGATGCTGTACGCGTCATCAATGGGCGCGCCGCTTTCAACGTCATATGTGTTGATCGTGAATGACGTATCGGTCACGCGAATGACGGAATATGTCGGACGCCAGGTCTGACTTCTGGCGGCAATATAATCCTGCTGCTGCGGAATCAACTCATAGAATTTGGACCCTGTCGCCGAGTTGGAGGACATATAGAAAACGCCTTGCGGATTGTGCAGTACGCCCTGCTTCATATCGGCAATCGTATAACACAGGTTTTGTGACGTGTACATATCCTTAAACGCGCTGTTTTTCAGCGCCGTGTCCAACAAGCTGTGCGATTGTCCGCTCTGTCCCTGACCGCGCAGGTCGCTGAAAGACAGATGCTTCTTGCCGTCACTGCTGATCTGATAAGTCCGCGCATACGTATGGTCATGTCCTTGCAGAACGACGTCGATATGATTGGCGTCATAGATCGGCGTCAGCTGCGTACGCAAGAGGATGCCGTCAGAATCGGAATGATCGAGACCGCTGCCGTAAATATCCTGGTGCATGACGACGATACGCCATTTGGCATCCGGATACGCGGCGATCGCTTTTTGAATCAACGCCTGATGATCGGCGGCATTATAGTTATTGGCATTAATGACGATAAAGAGCGCACTGCCGTAAGCATAGTAATACCCGTGCCCGGCAACGGTCGGATTCTTTTCTTCCACAAACGGGTTCGGCACATTGAAATGGTTCCCGTAGCCGACAGTCATGCTGTCATGGTTGCCGATGCTCGATGCTTCCGGCAAGCTGCGCAGAGCGCGGGCCGACAGATACCCGGCATATTCTTCTTCTTGCTGTAAAATTTTAGCCGGATCCTGATTGGCTGCCGGTTCATTGATCTGGTCGCCAGGCGAAACCAGGAAATCGATATCCTGATGCTGCGCCAAAGCGGCATTCAGCGTCTTGTTCCAGTTGTACGCATCGT
This sequence comes from Megasphaera vaginalis (ex Srinivasan et al. 2021), assembly GCF_000478965.1. NCBI lineage: Bacteria > Bacillati > Bacillota > Negativicutes > Veillonellales > Veillonellaceae > Megasphaera > Megasphaera vaginalis (ex Srinivasan et al. 2021). Next base: position 12,777 of record NZ_AWXA01000053.1, on the reverse strand, counting down.
TTCTGGCCGCCATATCGCCGTTCATCTTCTTCGCGCCGTCGGCAGGAGTCTGTCCTTTCGAAGCGCCGATCTGCGGGTCGCCGACATACATGAAGGAAAAATCATGCGGATTTCCGGTCTTGATCATTTCGGCTTTCTGCCATTGCCCGTTCTTCTTAACTTGATACCAATACGTCGAATCGGCCTTCAAGCCGCTGATTTCAACCTTGTTCGCATAATAGGTTTTGCCGCCAATAACCGTTCCTTCCTGACAGACGCCGCCGAAAGTCTTGGCTTTCGACATATCCTCGTTGCGGGATATACGCACTTCCGCACGATCTGCCTTTTCCTTCGAATACCAGGCAAAGTTCAACTTCGATTCATTCGTACCGGGGGCAATCGAAACCTGCTCGTAATCACTTTTGATTTCTTCCCAATGCGCCTTCCATTCCTGCCAGTCCGTGTTATCGGAAACGGCGGTCCGCGTCGTCGCTTGCGGCGTCAGGGAAGCATCATTCCAATGACTTGTCGCCGCAAATACGCCGACAGAAGCCATACATAATACAGCAGCAACGTACGCAGTAATTTTCTTTTTGTTCGTGTGAAAGGAATCCATCGATTCAACATCTCCTCGTCATAAATTATAAACATGATTTCTTTCACTATACCGGTACTCTGTAATGAATCGCCGAGCTTTCTGTCAAAGTCCTGTAAAAAAACAGGTGAAACGCTGCTCGCTCCGCCTGCCGTACTGCCGGTTATTTTTTTATATAATTAATGCCGGATCAAGGCCTGTGTGCCTTCATTCTCATAGCCTGCCGCGGCAAGTTCTTCAAAGTTTTCCAAGGCTTTCTGTAAAATATCCAGGGAAATCCCTTTCTTTTCACTTTCTTCCTGCGCCAACTTGAAATCCTTGATGATGTGTTTCATATAAAATCCCGGCGCATAGTCATGTGCCAGTATTTTCGGCCCTAAGCTGCTGAGCTGCGCACTGCCGCCGGCGCCGCCGGAAATCGCCCCTAAGAGCACGGCCGGATCGAGACCTTGCGCGTTACCGTATGTTAACGCTTCACACACGCCGCTGAGCGCGCCGGCAATGAGAATCTGGTTCGCCAATTTGCCGTGCTGACCGCTGCCGGCTTTTCCCAAATACGTAATCGTCTTACCGACGGCGCGAAATACGGGCAACAGCGTTTCAAAGTCGCCCTTTTCGCCACCCGCCAAAAGTGACAACGTACCGGCAATGGCGCCGCTTTCGCCGCCGGTGACGGGGACATCGAGGACGTGAAAGCCTTTGGCCTTGCCATCCCGGTAAAGCCGCTCGGCCAAGGTCGGACTCGTCGTCGTACAATCAACCAGATACGTTCCCGGTGCCGCGGCGTCAAATATATTGCCTGCGCCGTAATAAACCTCTTCGACATCAGCAGGAAACCCTACCATGGTCATGACGAGATCACAATCGTTGACACATTCACCGATAGTCGGAAAGAATGCGGCGCCCGCCGTCAGAAGCGCTGCCGCTTTCTCTTTCGTACGCGCGTAGATCCGGACAGAAAAGCCGGCCTTCAGCAAATTGCGTACCATCGGTTTGCCCATGATACCGACGCCGATAAACCCTATCGTCTTCATGACAGTTACCTCCTATTTTTTATACCCCGTCGTAAAATCCACTTCATTCTGCAACGGCTTGCCGTTTATGTACGCCTTCAAATTATCGACGGCGATACGGACGATCGCGTCGTGCGTCGCCGTCACATGATAGCCGCCGGAAATATGCGGTGTAATATAGATGCCTTCTGTCCGCCACAAGGGATCCGCGGCAGGGAGAGGCTCCGGATCCGTAACATCGACAGCGGCCCCCGCCAGGTGACCGGACGTCACGGCGGCACATAAATCTTGCTGCACGACATTGGAACCGCGACCGATATTTAAAAACCAGGCGCCCTTTTTCATTTTTCCGAAACGCGCCGCATCATACAAATGATACGTTTCCGGCGTATCAGGAAGGCATGAAGCCACGATATCGGCTCTCGCCAACTGCCGGTCGAGATCAGTAATAAGCGCCATTTCATCCGTGCCCTGTGCAGGCGTCACGCTGCGGCGGCGAATGCCGATGACATGCGTTCCCAAGGCCTGCAGCCGCCGCCCCAACTGACTGCCTATATCCCCGTAACCGACGATCACGGCTGTTGCACCGTAAAGAGACGTAACGGGGCCTTCATCCCGCCAAAGGGCCTGCTTCTGATTATCATAATAAGCGTATAACCGTTTCATCATGGCTAATAGCTGGGCCAGCATGTGCTCGGCCAAGGCCAACCCGTAGGCCCCCGTAGCATTTGTCAGCAACGTGCCGGCCGGCAAAATGCCGTCACCGCAATACGTATTGGCGCCGGCACTGTTCAGCTGCAGCCAGCGAAGCTGCTTGGCCTGCTGCAGCAAAGACGGCTTCACATTGCCGATAATGACTTCGGCGTCAGCCAGATCCTGCGGCTTGACAAGAGCACTTACCGGCCCCTGCACATCGGCATAGACTACGGTATTGGTGCCGGCAGCCGCCTCAATGAGCGTTTTATGTTTCTCCGTAACTTCCATTGCAACTAAAATTTTCAACTGAAAACCTCCCCATATATGGACTCTTCCGGCAATATCACATAGGGCGGGAACTATTTTTCTACCAGTCCAGTTTTCCCGTCAACAAGTAGACGAGCAATCCTTTTTCCGCATGACGGCGATTTTCGGCTTCATCCAAAATCGTTTCCAAGTGCTGCTCCATGACCTCTTTGCTGATTTCGAAGCCCGGATGGATAGGCATATCATGGAATACGAGCGCCTTTGTGCCTGCCAGTAATGCCGCATCGATTTGATACGGCATCATCTGCTCAATGATGGCGTTCTTCTTTTCCTCATAGGCAGGATTCGTAAAAAATTCCATGTCGACCCATGTATCGGTATAGACGCAGTCCACGGCACCGACAATTTTCTTCAATTCTTCTTTGCTGACAGTCGGAGAAATTTCATGATAACGTCCCGTGGCCTTCAATGAATCGTAAAAATCACCGCCCACAGCCATGACCTGACTGAAAGGTGTCAGCCCGTACATCTGCCCGCCTAAGGCCGTAACGATTTCAGATAAAGAATTAAAGGTATTGTTTTTGGCGCCAATGTACAGAACCGATGCCGAGAAACGCCCCAGCTTTTCATATAACGTCAGCATATCCGCCAACGCCTGCGTCGGGTGAAACGTATTATCGCAACCGTTGATAACCGGTACAGTAGCACTGTTCATAAAGGCTGCCGTCGTTTCAGCTTTCTTGAATCGCCCCATAATACAGTCCACATTGCGGCAAACGTACTGCACTTCACTCATCGTATCGCCGATCGTAAAATTGCTATCACTCCATTTTTGATTATACGCCTTTCCGCCTAATTCTTCCATGCCTATGACGAAAGATAAATATGTCCGATTAGAGGTTTTTTCAAAAAGCGTATATAATTTTTTCCCTGATAAAATATTCGCATATGCCTCTTGATTTTCTTTTATTTTCTTTGCCAACAATAAGATGCCCTGTAATTCATCAGACGTGTAATTTTTAAAGCTGTTAACGTGTTTCATCATATCTCCTCCATAAATACATGCCTCCGTCGAATGCATTTATCGTATCATATAAAGCGTATTTTTTTCAAGTAATTATACAATATTTTTGCATTTTTAATTTATTTGTTCAAAATAAAAACCGGTGATTCCAAAGGAATCACCGGTTAAAAGGTTTTCTATTTACTCAAGCTTCTTACGCTTTTGTAACGTTAGCAGCCTGCGGTCCACGAGCGCCATCGACGATGTCGAATTCAACTTCCTGACCTTCTGTCAGGGATTTGAAGCCGTCTTCCTGGATAGCTGAAAAATGTACAAACACATCGCCGCCATCTTCTCTTTCAATAAAGCCATAACCTTTTTCTGCGCTAAACCATTTTACTTTACCGTGCATACCAAAATCCTCCTAAATAAAAACAATTCCAGCTATCTTGTAGCTCTTACGTTAGTGTATCATAATCAAAGTGGCATGTCAATGTAATTTCCTCTCATAATTATAAATATTTTAAAATTTTTATTCATATTTATCTTATTAAGATTTATGATTACTGCTGTTTTATAGGTCTTTTCTAAGATAGTGACAAAAAGAATACGTATATTTATTAGATTCATTTTTTTCAAACCGTTCTGCCGATTCCAATTGCCACTGCCCTTCCTCAAAAGGTGGAAAAAATGCGTCGGCTTCGAACACGGCCTCTATTTTTGTTAAATAAAGACTGCAGGCAAACGGCAGAAATGCCGCATAAAGCGATGCGCCGCCAATGACGAAGTACTCTTTCGACGGCTCCATGTCCTGTCTCAAGTCCGCAACGGAATGATATACCGCAATATCCTTTCGACGCTTACCGTAATCCGCCTGAGACGTTAATACCCAGTGACTGCGACCCGGTAAGATTCCCGGCAAGCTTTCAAAGGTTTTCCGTCCCATAATCATCGGGTGCCCCATCGTCAACGCTTTAAAGTGCCGTAAATCCGCCGAAATATGACAGAGTAATTGATTATCCCTGCCGATACCTCCATCTTCCGCAACGGCGGCGATCAAGTGCAGCATCAGACAGCGACCTCCATCGATAATTTTCCTAAGTGCCGATAATTATCCAGTGTGATATCCTCTATTTTAAAATCATAAAAATCTCGCACCGCCGTATTGATCAGCAAGTCGGGCGCCGCCATGGCGGCATCACGCCGAGCCAATTGCTGCCGCAATACTTCTACATGATTTTCATAAACATGGGCGTTATTAATGACATGTGTGAAAAGGCCCGGTTTCAGTCCTGCAGACTGGGCAATCAAGTGTACCAAAACGGCATACTGGGTCATATTGAAGGGAACACCGAGTCCCATATCGCCGCTGCGCTGTATCAACATGCAATTCAGCCGTCCTGCCGTAACATCCCAAAGCGTCTGAAAAGCGCAAGGCTGCAGCGCCATATCGTCCAGATCATCCAAGTTCCAGAGGGAAACGATCATGCGGCGACTCTGCGGATCTGTCCGCAGCTGCTCCAAAAGCGTATCTACCTGCCTGTATTTCCGAATCTGATATCCGTAAGCCTTGCCGATCGTGCCGTCAGGCCGCATCCATTCGTCCCAAACGTGGCAATTCATCTTCTGCAACTCCCGTACGTCGTTGCTCTGAAGCTGCCAGATCCAAAGGATTTCCTTCACTGCCGTCTTAAATGCGACGAATTTCGTCGTTAAAATGGGAAATTCCGCCGCTAAATCAAACTGCATGACTTGATGCGGTAACTTGTACGTCCGAATCCCCGTTCTGTTATTGCCATAAAAACCGTGCTCGATGATGTTCTCAACAATATCGAGATATTGCGTATCTGCGCTGCTCATGCATTTCACCTCATTATTCATCAAATTCTCGAAGCGCTTCCAAAAAAATATGCCCATATTTGTGAAGTTTAAAGGAGCCGACTCCTTTTACTTCTCCCAACTCGTCAAGCGACTGAGGCCGCCGTCCTGCAATTTCCCACAACGTGGCATCGGAAAAGATAACGAAAGGCGGGATTTGTTCCTCTTTGGCCAATCTGTACCGTAACGAACGCAGGATTTCAAACACTGGTCGCAACGCAACTTCGTCGATATCGGCAGAAAACCGTTTTTTCTTTTCCGCCGAAGGAGCGGCGGCAATCCGTTTCGTTCTGACGACGGTCCTGCCGCTCTGCAGTTGTTCCCTCCCTGCCGCCGTCAATGACAGGACAGGATACTGACCGTCGGATTGTTCAAGGAAGTGTAACTGCAAACATGTTCGAATAAGGCTGCGAATCTCTTCCTGGGAAAAATCGCCCAACATGCCAAACGACGCCTTCCCTTCAAACCCGTAACGCCTGACCTTGGCATTAGCCGTCCCTTTCAGTATATCACAGACCATTGTCATCCCGAAACGGCCTTTCAGTTCATCGACACAAAGGCAGATCAGCCGAACTTCCGGCGTAATCTTTTCTTCCACCTTCGGACTGTCGCAATTGCCGCAATGGCCGCAGTCACGCCAAGCAGGCGTCTCGCCGAAATACGCCAAAATGGCGCGGCGCAGACACCCCGGCTGCTCGCAATAGTCGATCATTTGCCGAAGCAGGAGCTTTTCGTGCCGCTGCTGTTGTTGATCATGCACGGATCTTTCAATCAAATAATTCTGAATCATAATGTCCTGCCTGCTAAACAGGAGAATGCATTCGCCGGGAGCTCCGTCGCGCCCGGCACGACCCGCTTCCTGATAATAACTCTCCATATTTTTCGGCATTTGATAATGAATCACAAATCGGACATTGCTTTTATCAATACCCATTCCGAAAGCATTCGTAGCTACAATAACTGCCAGCCGGTCATACGAAAAGGCTTCCTGCACGCGCCGCCGTTCCTCATCGGACAAACCGGCATGGTACCGGCCGACAGAAAAGCCCTGACGCTGCAGTCGCTGATAAATACGATCTACATCTTTGCGCGTCGCCCCGTAAATAATCCCGCTGTCACGCCGGTGTTCGCGCAAATAGGCTTCCAAAAAAGCCATGCGGTCGCCGTTGCCGACAACACGAAAATACAAGTTTGGCCGGTCAAAACCACCGATAAACAACTGCGGTTTCTGCAGCCCCAGGAGCGCCAACATATCCCCCTTGACCTTTTCCGTCGCCGTCGCCGTAAATGCGCTCACAACGGGACGCTGCGGCAACGCCTCGATCCAGGAACTGATCGCCCCGTAGCTTGGCCGGAAATCATGTCCCCATTGCGATACGCAATGGGCTTCGTCAATGACGACCATGGCAAGCGGCAATTCCTTCATCAGCGAAGTAAAGAATTCATTTTGCAGTCGCTCCGGCGAAATATACACCAACTTGAACTTACTCCTGCAAATTTGCGAAAATCGTTCCTTCGATTCTTCAAAGGTACATTGACTGTTGATAAAAGTCGCGGCAATCTGCTGATTCAGAAGGGAATCAACCTGATCTTTCATCAGGGAAATAAGCGGTGAAATAACCAAAGTAAGACCGGGCATCAGCAGCGCCGGGATCTGAAAACAAAGTGATTTTCCGGCTCCCGTCGGCATGATGACCAAACTGTCACGCTGCTGCAGCAATGCAGTGACAACAGCTTCCTGCCCGGGCCTGAACGCCGTATATCCGAAATACTGTTTTAACACATCTGTCGGCTGCATAATAACTCCATTCAACAAAACGTAAAAACGGGACTGCCATAAAACGAGTCCTTCCTCATTTTATTACAGTCCCTATATTATATCAAATTTATTTTTTCAGTTCTTCTGCAAGAACGGCTCCCAAACGCTTGATTCCTTCAACAATCCGGTCTTCAGGCATATTGGAGTAGTTTAGCCTGAAGTGATTGCCGTGACCGCCATTCGGATAGAAGATATCGCCCGGCACATAAGCGACATTCTGCGCAATACATTTGGGCATCAATTTTTTTGCGTCCACATCGTCAGGCAAGGTAACCCACGTAAACAGGCCGCCTTGCGGATACGTAAAGGTGACATCGGCGGGGAAATACGTCTTCATCGCGTCACACATCAGATCGCGCCTTTTCGCATAAAGCGCCGTAATACGGGCAATGTGCGCTTCCATATCAAACAACTTACAGAAATACGCCGCCTGCCGTTGTCCGAACGTGGATGTGCCGAGATCGACGGCCTGTTTGAACTTGACAAATTTATCAACGATGTCCGGTGCCGCAACGATCCAGCCGAGCCGCAGGCCGGGCATAAAAATTTTGGAGAAAGACCCCAGAAAAACGACCTTCCCCTGCGTATCCAACGATTTTAAAGACGGCATTTTTTCAAGACCGTAACGAATTTCGCCGTACGGATTATCTTCCAGCACGACAACATCGTATTTGCTGACGATATCCATAAAAGCCTTCCGCCGTTCCAGGGGCCACGTTACGCCTGTCGGATTCTGGAATTCAGGAATGACATAAATCAAACGGACAGCGTCGTCTGCAGCTAAAATTTTTTCCAATGCTTCCGGAATAATCCCCTTGTCATCTGTCGGCACTTCCGTATAGCGCGGTCCGGCGGGATCAAAGGCCATGATAGCCCCCATGTACGACGGGCTTTCCATCAAGATGGACTGCCCTTTATCAACCAGTATCTACGCTAAGATGAACAGCGCCTGCTGCGAACCGGTCGTCACGACGATATGTTCCGGTTGGCAATCGACGAAAAATTTATCCTTCATTCGCCGGGCAATTTCTTCACGGAGCGGCACATACCCTTCCGTCGTTCCGTACTGCACGGCCTGACGTCCTTCTTCGGCATAAATAGCCGCATCCACCTGCTTCATCTCTTCAATCGGGAAAAGCTCCGGCGCCGGAAGACCGCCCGCAAAGGAAATGATTTCCGGCTTTTCCGTCAGCGCTAATAAGGCCGCAATATCGGACGACTGTAATGAATTGGCAAAATTTGAAAATTTAGTCATGACAAACACCCCTTTTAATGATAAATCCCCTAATGGCATACATTATACCATCGCTATGCGTCATTGGCAATTTTCATTTTCCATCATTTTTATTTCCGCGCCGATTATTCCGCTACGGCCGGCACGCCGCCACATCACTGCATACCGGAATGGCGCCAGCAAAAGACCCTTCCATATCGGAGATACAGAAGGGTCCGCACTCAAACCGGTTAATTGAAAACGCCCGACGTCACTGCTTATTGCCGCGTGCAGACGACTGCACGCCGTCCAGCGACCGATCAAATGTAAACGACCATATTTGCGGCGTATCCGGCCCGACTTCCATGTCTATCTGCGGATGAGCCGGCACGTTCCGCCCCGTTTTATCCTGATAATAGATCATACCGCTTGCCGCATCGTATGTATAATCACTTATTTTCGCTTTCTTATGCGCTGCGTCCCGAACCGTTGTCGCAATGCCGAAATCGTTATCGTTCGATACGAACATCGTTTTATGGTCATAACTCATCGTCAGCCCTTCCGCTTTTTCCGTATCCCAGCCGTAACGCCGCAAATCGGCAATCAGCGTCTTGACCGGAAGATACGGCGCCAGCTCTTCGCGGGACGCAAATTCGATGTCCTTGCCGTTGATTTTTGTATTCGTAACATCCGTACCGGTCGAAAGATCCACCATATAGACCCTGTTCATCATTGATTTATCGGCTTGCTTTCCTTGCTCGATAATCAAGACGCGATGATTGTCGATTGCATAAGCATCGCCTAATTTCGCATCCCCCATCTTCTTGTACGTCCCTTCCAGCGGATAAGCATACGTTTTATAAGTACAATCCGTCGGATTCCAGTCAAACAAGCGGCAAACGACTGCATTCTTCGTTTTTCCGCCATTCGTCAAGATACTTTGAACCAAAAACAGGATATGGCCATTGGGCATGATCGTCAAACCTTCAGCGCCGCGATTGGGCGTCCGTTCGCCAGCAATAGCCGGCAACCCGTTTTTAGGCGAATATTTTTCAAGAATTCTCGCCTGCCGATCCATTTTGACGACAAACGGGCCATATTCATCACTGATCCAGATATTGCCGTCCCGATCACGGGCAATGGCTTCCGTATCCAAACCGTTTTCATCGAAAGGAAGCAGCTTGAGATCACTGGACAGCGCTACTTCCCCGCTGGAACCGGTCTCGCCGGGAGGAACGGGACGGCCGGAAATCGCATTTCCCGATGGATCCTTAATCGGCATAACCTTTACTACGGCGGCTTTTCCGTCAGCTAAAATCACTTCGCCGATTTCAGGGTGGAAATCAGGCGCCGGGAAGAGCTTGGAAGTGTATTTTTTACCGTTATAGATGACATCCATCCCATCCAAATTCGGCCCTCTGTCCGTGATTGTCAATAAACGCGGCGCTCCCTCTTGCGTATATCCTTCAAAAGAAAGCCCCGAGCCGAAAGCCGCGTTCAGTCCATTGGGAAATATTTTTTTATCGGCTGCGGCGCTGGGGACATAGTACCGTTTATCCATAACCAGCGGATATTTTTGATAGGCAACGATCTGCGCGGCATGAACGCTAAAAAAAGCCGCTGAACCCCCCAGACACAACCCAGCCAAAACCATCATTATTCTTTTCTTTTTCATAAAACACGCCTCCGCTTCACTATATATTGTTTTGCTGCACGCCACACCGTCATCCTCCGCTGAATAAGCGTAAAGCCGGCTTCACCGGCCGGCTTTACCTTGGTTGGGGTTTCGTACTGGGGAGCAACCTGTATGTATCAACTGTAAAACAGAGCCTTATCCATCTGTTCTACAGGGCTAACCATAGCGGTCTTAACCCTGACCGGGGAGATAAGAGGATCACCTCCGAATTAGAAGTAGAGTGGTTTATCCGTCGACTCCTTGGGAGGCTTGTCGTAAATACTAAGACGGGTCAGTTTTTTCAATTTCGCCATCGCTTCAGCAACTTTACCGGTATGTGTCACGTACATCGTCAAGGCCGTCCCTACCGCTGCAACTATTGCTAATCTTTTCATTCCATGCCCTCCTTTATTTACGTTGTACCTTTACTATACCCGGCGTGCGTATATAAATGATTGAATTATCGTCAATATCTTGTAAAATCATAAAAAAAGAGAAAGTATCCGTTGCGGACGCCTTCTCCTTTTATACTCAGGTAGTTATTTTATTTCAATTAACCGATATTCACGCGTACCGAGGCCCATTTTTTCAGCATGCTCCAAAGCGGCTTGCCAGTCCGTTTCCGGCTCGATATCCGTAAAATAATCCCCGTTATGCTCTTTAGTACTCAAAACGCTGTTGGCCATAACCGGCTGCCGATTGACGGCATCGACACAGGCTTGGTCAAGAGCCACCAGATCATAAGACGCAAACATGCCGATGTCAGGAACGATGGGCACGTCATTTTCAGAATGACAGTCACAACACGGCGATATGTCAACGGCCAGACTGATATGGAACGTTTCCCGGCCCCGGACGATAGCCGCCGTATATTCGGCCATTTTCCTGCTCAACACCGTATAGGCTTCATTCCAAACAGGCGCAATGGCGTCGACAGGACAGACGCCGATACACCGTCCGCAGCCGACGCAAATTTCCTCCGTGATGAAAGACTTGCCGTCCGTTACATGCACCGCATCATGCGCGCAGATTTTTTCACACTTATGACAGCCAATACAGTATTCCTGCTGAACATAAGGCTTGCCTGCACTGTGTTGTTCCATTTTACCGGCCCGAGAACCGCCGCCCATGCCCAAATTTTTGATGGCGCCGCCGAAGCCTGCCGCCTCATGCCCCTTGAAATGAGTCAGGGAAATGACGATATCGGCATCCATCAAAGCGCGGCCGATCTTGGCCTCCTTGACATATTCGCCGTCCGGCAGCGGCACCAGCGCCTCGTCCAGCCCTTTCAGGCCGTCGGCAATAATGACCTGGGCGCCTGTCGTGTACGGTGTGAAACCGTTTTTATAGGCCGATTCAATATGATCGACGGCATTTTTCCGACCGCCGACATACAATGTATTGCAATCGGTCAAAAACGGTTTGCCTCCTAAAGACTTGACAATTTGCACAATCTCGGCAGCGTACTGTGGACGAAGAAAGGCCAGATTACCCGGTTCCCCGAAATGCAATTTGACGGCGACAAACTTATTGGTAAAATCTATCTTTTCAATCCCCGCTACCCGCACCAACCTTCCCAGTTTATGCGCCAGCCCTTCCCCTTCTTTTGTCCTCATCGTAGTAAAAAATACATCTGACATGATTATTCCTCCCCTATATTTGACATACATGACTCCATTCTGACGGAAAAGATGCGCTTTTCCTATACCCGCTATTATCATACCCTATTTACCGAAAAAGGAAAAGCGGCAGATACGAGAGAATCAAGCGCCATGAATTCCCCCTTTACCGTTTTCGTCCCACCGTAAAAGCGGCTACGAAACATGCAGAAAAGCCGGAAGCGGCAGGCCGAAAGATTACGCCGTCCGCCGTTTCACCAGGCGCCCCATGCCGCGCCGCGTGCCCCCTTCGACGCATCTATCGCCTCGCTACGCCGCAAGGTACAGAATAATTCTTGGCAGCCAATTACTTCATCAAATGCAAAAACGAACTTTCAATTCTCCATTATGAGAATCAAAAGTTCGCATTTGTCTGTCTTGGTGGGCGATAACAGGATCGAACTGCTGACATCCTGCTTGTAAGGCAGGCGCTCTCCCAGCTGAGCTAATCGCCCGTATGGTGACCCCTGCGGGATTTGAACCCACGTTCACGCCGTGAAAGGGCGGTGTCTTAACCACTTGACCAAGGGGCCTTGGCTCCTCAAGTAGGACTCGAACCTACGACAAATCGGTTAACAGCCGATTGCTCTACCAACTGAGCTATTGAGGAATACGGTTCCATTCGCAAGGAACAATACGTATTATAGCAGAGAAGGTATATTTTGGCAAGTATTTATTCAAAAAAAGCTGCCGTCCGAATCGGACGACAGCTTTTCCCAATCATATGATAAATTTACCGATCTTACATCATACCGGGCATTTTTTCATTGATTTTCGCCTAATTTTTGAAGCATTAAGAAGCCCCATTTTATCGTGGTTTTTCAAGCATCGAATCACTTCATTTCTTACCATTTACTTTTAGGTTTAAGTATTTTGTTCTCGTTCTGTTCTCTGGTCGCATTAATAAATAAAAATTTCTTTATATTACATATATTATATATCAGCTATTTCATAGCAAGGCCGACTAATAACGCCCCAGCT